>JAPHUU010000387.1 GCA_026193555.1 Rhodanobacter sp. | reverse complement strand
TGGCGTGGCGCGCGCTCGGTGGTGTGCGCGGCCAGCTACGAGGCACGCGTGTTCGGCGTGCGTTCGGCGATGCCAGCGGTGCGCGCCGAGCGATTGTGTCCGCAGCTGGTGTTCGTGCCGCCGGATTTCGCTCGCTACAAGGCGGTGTCGCGCCAGATCCGCGAGATCTTCGCGCGGCACACCGCGCTGATCGAGCCGCTGTCGCTGGACGAGGCCTACCTCGACGTTACCGCCAGCCTTACCGGACTGCCCTCGGCCACCGCCACCGCCGAGGCGATTCGCGCGGCCATCCGCGAAGAGACTCGGCTCACCGCCTCGGCCGGCGTGGCACCGAACAAGTTCCTGGCCAAGATCGCCTCGGACTGGAACAAGCCCGACGGGTTGTGGGTGATCCGTCCGCACCAGGTCGAGGCCTTCCTCACGCCGCTGCCGGTCGGTCGGTTGCCCGGCGTCGGCAAGGTGATGGAAGCGAAGCTGGCCGCGCTGCACATCGCCACCGTGGGCGAGTTGCGCACGCATGCACTGGCCGAGCTGGAGCAGCGCTTCGGTCGCTGGGGCCGGCGCCTGCACGAACTGGCGCATGGCATCGACGAGCACGCGGTGCAGCCGGAGCGACCGACGCTGCAGATCTCCGCCGAGGACACGTTCGAGCACGACCTGCTGCTGGACGAACTGGAACCGCACATCCGCCGGCTGGCCGACAAGAGCTGGGCCGGCTACCTGAAGGAAAGCGGCCGCGTCGCGCGCACCGTGGTGCTGAAGCTGAAGACGTCCGACTTTCGATCGCTGACCCGCAGCCTGACCCCGCCTGCCCGACCGATGTCAGCCAGCGAGGTGGCCGACATCGCCTGCGCGCTGCGCGAGCGGGTCGACTGCGACGACGACGCGCGCTACCGGCTGGTCGGCGTGGGCCTGTCCGGCTTCGTCGACCGCGACAGCTACCAGGCGCAGGGCGACCTGTTCGATGTCAGCTGAGACGCCCCCGACACCACCACGCCTGGCGGGAGCGGCTTTTGTGGGAACGGCTTCAGCCGCGATACTCCTCCTCGCGGCATCCGAGCAGAAGCATCGCGACTGAAGTCGCTCCCACCTGTCCTTGTCACGCCCTGACCCAGCGCCACAGCTCGCGCCACGACGGCTTCTTGCCGTACATCAGAATGCCGGTGCGGTAGATCCGTGCCGCCAGCCACACGCAGGCCAGCAGCGCCACCACCATCAGGCCCAGCGACAGCGCCAGTTGCAGCGGTGGCACCGAGGTCAGCGACCAGCGCACCGGCATCGTGAAAGGTGCGAAGAACGGGATGTACGACATCGTCACGCCGAGGCTGCCGGTGGGGTCCTTGATCAGGCTGAACACCGCGAAGAACCCGGTGATGATGAACACGGTGACGAAGATCGCGTACTGCTGGGTCTCCTGGATCGTGTTGCACATCGCGCCGATCGCCGCGTACAGCGCGCCGTAGAGCAGAAAGCCCAGCGCGAAATACAACAGGAACACCGCCAGCAGGCCCGGCGCCATGCTTGGTATCGGAAAATTCTGCACCGCGTCGGCGCTCATCCCGAACAGCCCGGCCAGGTGCGCGCGCTGGCTGCTGACCAGGAACACCGAGCCACCCCAGATCGCCATCTGGGTCAGCCCGGCCAGACCCACACCCAGCACCTTGCCCAGCAGCATCTGGAACGGGGTCAGCGACGAGGTCAGCACCTCCATGATGCGCGAGGTCTTTTCCTCGATCACCGAGGTCATCGTCTGCTGGCCGTAGAGCAGGATCGACACGTACAGGATGAAGCCCATGAAATATGCGATCAGGAACGAGTCCTCGCCACTTTGCCCGGTCAGCTTGCCGTCGGACACCTTGGTGGTGCCCAGATCGGCCGGCACCATCGCGCGCTTCACCAGTGCCTGGTCGACGCCGGACTGGCCAAGCCGCACGCTGGCCAATGCGTTGGAAATCGTGCCCTGCAGTTTCCGCATCGACTGCACCGCGCCGACATTGCTGCCGTAGTAGGTCAGCCTGCCGCTGGCCAGGGTGTCGTCGGTGAGTACCAGCACGCCGTCCCAGCCGTCGCCCTGCCTTTCCTTCGAGAAGCCGGTGCTTGCGATCAGCGCATCGCGTACCAGCGGCAGCTGCTCCCTGGTGGCGGGAAACACCTGCACGCTGTAGCGCGGCGGGGCATCGGACTTGTCGCCAAGCTTCTCGGCCTGCATCACCTGACTGACCGTCTGGCCGAGACCGATCGATGAGGCGTCCACCAGCGCCACCCGGCTGGTGTGATCGGAGCCGCTCATCATCAGGCCCGGCAGCACCGCCATCAGCACGATGAAGACCGGAAGCAAGAGCGTGGAAATCAGGAATGCCCTGGTTCGCACACGCTCGACGAACTCGCGCCGGATCACCGCGATGGTCTTCTTCATGCGGCTTCTCCCGCGTGCGCAGCGGCGGCATCGGCATCGGCGCCGACCCTGGCGATGAAGATCGCATGCAGCGACGGCTCGACCACCTCGAACCGGCGCAGTCCCACGCCCTCGCGCACCAGCGCGGCCAGCAACTGTTCGGGATCGGCGCCTTCGGCCATCTGCAGCTCGGCGGCGGCACCGTAGTCGTCGATGCGGGCGACCACCGAGCGGTCGGCGAAAATCTGCTCGGCACGCGACTTGTCGTGGGTGAAGCCCAATGCCACGTGGCGGCCGCCGAAATCCGCCTTGACCTGCGCCAGCGTGCCGCTGACCACAGTTTCACCGCGCGCGATGATCGCGATGCGGTCGCACATCCGCTCGGCCTGCTCCATCACGTGGGTGGAGAACAGCACGGTGCGGCCGCTGGCGGCAATCTCCACCACGATGTCCTTCATCACCTGGGCGTTGACCGGGTCCAGCCCCGAAAACGGCTCGTCCAGGATCACCAACTCCGGCTCGTGCAGCAGCGCGCCGGCGAACTGCACCTTCTGCTGCATGCCCTTGGACAAATCCTCCACCTTTTTCAACGCCCACGCGCCGAGACCCAACCGCTCCAGCCAGGCCTGCGCGCGGCGGCGTGCATCGGCGCGACCGATGCCCTTGGTCTCGCCGAGGAAGATCAGGTGATCGAGCACCTTCATCTTCTTGTACAGCCCGCGTTCCTCCGGCAAGTAACCGATGCGCTGCGACAGCGCGCGACTGCCCTGCGCCGTGCCAAACAACACCACCTTCCCCTCATCCGGCTCGAGGATGCCCATGATCAGGCGGATCGTGGTGGATTTACCCGCCCCATTGGGGCCGAGCAGGCCGAAGATGCCGCCGGCGGCGACCTCCATGGAAAGTTGGTTGACCGCTGTATGTCCGGAAAATCGCTTGGTCACGGACTCGACGCGAACGCTCGCTGCTGACATGCATGTCCCCTTGGCATCCGGGCACCCCTGCCCGTCCCCACGAACCTAGCATGCAGCGATGACTGTCGGAAACGTGACTGATGGCAGCGGCGCGCGGCAAGATCCATCGCCGCCGCGACCGCCGACAAACCTTGATGAAGACGATCAGATCGCGCAGCGGAAAGCTGCGCTCATGCCACCGAAAACGCCGTGGCTGGGAAGCGCCGGCCGCGGGAACCCGCTCAGCCCAGCCGGCGGGCGATCGCGAAAAACGCCAGATTGCCCAGACCCGTAGCGGCGGCCAGCACGGCGACCATGCCCGGCGTCACGTCCTGCCAGCCGAACCACTGAATCAGCCCGAAACCGACGCCCACCGACACCAGCACGATGCCCCAGCGCAGCGACGAATGACGACGACGCAGCTCCTCGTCGCGCATGATCGAGTTGAGCAGCTCCTCCGAGCCGTCGGCGCCGATCATGCGGCTGCGAACGCGGGCGTCGACCACGATCTTGATCGCGTAGGTGATGCAGATGAAAAGGGTGATCGGGACAAGCAAGCTGAAGTCCATTGCGTACTCCTGTGTTGATGGATGGTCAGGACCAGAGATACTCCCACCCGGCCATCGGTTGCAGCGAACTGCTTGCAACCGATGGCCGGGTGGGCGTATCTCCTGCGTCATGGATGACATCCGCAACCCCGACCGCGAACTGGTCGACGCCGTGCTGGCCCATCGGCCGGGGGCGTTCGAGCGCCTGGTCCGCGAATATCAGGGGCTGTGCTGGCACATCATCTACCGCATGGTGCGGCATCCCGAGGACGCCCGCGAGCTGTGCCAGGACACCTTCCTGCGGGTGCACCAGTGCCTGCACCAATACCGCTACGAGAGCGCACTGAAATCCTGGATCGGGCGCGTCGCCTACACGATCGCGCTGCGTCATCTGCAGCGCAAGCGCATTCCCCTGGTCGAGAACGGCGACGAAGACAGCGACCAGGCGCTGGTCGAACGCGTCGGC
>JAPHUU010000038.1 GCA_026193555.1 Rhodanobacter sp. | reverse complement strand
TTTCGCTTTCGGTTGCTGCGCGGGTCTTCAGAACAGCGATGCCAGCACCATCACGATGCCGGCAATGCTCACCGCCCAGATCAGCGTGCGCAGATACGAGATGCCGGCGGCGTAGGCCGGCACGTAAGCCACCCGCGCCCAGAAATAGAGCTGGGCACCGAGCACGATCATCGCATCGTGGCGCTGCAGGACATAGGCGGCCAGAACCGCCACGGCGAACAGCGGGAAGGTCTCCAGAAAGTTGTGACGGGCGCGATCCAGTCGCCCGACCACGCCGGTCAGCGGTTTCGGTTCGCCATCACGCGGACCCACGGCCCAGGCCATTCCGTGCTGTGCGATCAATCCGGTCGCGGCGATCGCGATCTGCACTAGGCCCAGCACCACACTCCACACCAGCATGCACATTTCAGTCGACATGAAACGCTCTCCCCTGTTGAGTTGTGCGGCCATGATGAACCCATCGGGCATCCCGTGCCAAGCAAGCGCGAACGCCCCACGCTTGCCAGTGGGCGGCACTGGGCGATACTGCCCTGATGATTGATGGTGATTTCTCCGACTCCGACTCCGCCCCCGACGACATCGAGTCCCTGCTGGGTGCCGAAGGCCCGTTTGCCCGCGAGCTGCCAAACTTCGCGCCGCGCGAGGCGCAGCAGACGATGGCGCGTGCCGTGCAGCAGGCGATCGGCGACCGCGATACGCTGATCGCCGAGGCCGGCACCGGCACCGGAAAGACCTATGCCTACCTGGTGCCGGCACTGCTGTCGGGCGAGCGGGTGATCATTTCCACCGGTACCAAGGCGCTGCAGGACCAGTTGTATTTCCGCGATCTGCCGAAAGTGCGCTCGGTGCTGGGCGCGAAGCTGAAGACGGCGCTGCTGAAGGGGCGCGCGAATTACCTGTGTCTGTACCGGCTCGATCAGACCGTGCGCGAGGGCGCCACTTTCGAGCGCGCGCAGGCGGCACAACTGGCGACGATCCGCGCATGGTCGGCGCGCACGCGCCGCGGTGACCGGATGGAATTGGCCGAGGTGCCGGAGGAGTCGCCGCTGTGGCCGCGGGTCACCTCCACCCCGGAAAACTGCCTCGGTGTGGAGTGCCCGTTCTTCGACGACTGCCATGTGGTGAAGGCGCGCCGCGAAGCGCTGGAGGCGGATGTGGTGGTGGTCAACCATCACCTGCTGTTCGCCGACCTGGCGCTGAAACAGGAAGGCTTCGGCGAGATCCTGCCCGGCGCCGCCGCCTTCATCCTGGACGAGGCACACCAGATTCCCGAGCTGGCGGGACAGTTCTTCTCGCAGAGCATCAGTGCGCGCCAGCTGACCGAGCTGGCGCAGGATGCGCTGACCGAATGCAGTGGCATCACCGGCGCGATCGGCCTGTTGCTGGAGCCGGTGGAAGCGTTGCAGGACGCCGTGCGGCGCCTGCGACTGGCGATCGATGCGTTGCCGCAGCGCGGTGCGTTCGAGCAACTGGAAGATCGTGCCGGCGTGTCCGAAGCGCTGCATGATCTGCGCGAGCTGCTGGCCACGCTGAGCGAACTGCTCGCCTCGCAGGCGGAGCGTTCACGGGGTTTCAGCAACCTGCACGAACGCGCACTGCTGTTCACGGAACGCCTGGATCGCATCGTCGAGGGGCCGGGTGATCGCGACGTGCGCTGGTACGAACATTACCCGCGCGGCTTCGTGCTCTACGCCACGCCGCTGGATCTGGCCGCGCCGATGCGCGGCCTGCGCGAGCGCACCCAGGCGGCATGGATCCATACCTCGGCGACGCTGTCGGTGGCCGGCAACTTCGATCACTTCGCGCGTCAGCTCGGACTGGACGAGCCGCGCACGCTGAGCCTGGACAGTCCGTTCGACTATGCGCGGCAGGCGCTCTGCTACCTGCCGCCCGCGCTGCCCGATCCGAACGCGCGCGACTACACCGACAAGGTGATCGAGGCGGTGTTGCCGGTGCTGCATGCATCGCATGGCCGTGCGTTCCTGCTGTTCACCTCGCATCGCGCGTTACGCCGCGCCGCCGAATTGCTGCGGGACGTGGTGCCGTGGCCACTGTTCGTGCAGGGCACCGCGCCACGGCCACGTCTGCTGGAGGAATTCCGCGCCAGCGGCCACGGCGTGCTGCTGGGCGCGGCCAGCTTCTGGGAAGGCGTCGATGTGGTGGGCGAGGCGCTCAGCGTGGTAGTGATCGACAAGCTGCCGTTCGCCGCGCCGGACGATCCGGTGCTGATGGCGCGACTGGCGGCACTGGAGCAGTCCGGCATCAACCCGTTCATGGGCTGGCAGGTGCCGACCGCGGTGATCGCGTTGAAGCAGGGTGCCGGCAGGCTGATCCGCGACGTGCACGATCGCGGCGTGCTGGTGCTGTGCGATCCGCGGTTGACCTCGAAGGGTTATGGACGGCTGTTCCTGGCCAGTCTGCCGCCGATGCCGCGCACCCGCGAGCTGGCCGATGTGCAGGCATTCTTCGGCAGCGAGGCAGCCGTGGCTGTCGACTCGGGCGAGCGGGATTTTCCCGACCGGGATTCGTTCGAGCCGTAGTGGCGCGGTCATGGCTGGAACTGCTTGAGTCGCGATGTTTCCGCCTCTTTCCCCGACATGGCAGGGGAGGTGGTGCGGGGCGCAGCGGCAGGGCAAGACCCATGAAGCAAGCCTTCCCTTCACAAACCATGCACGGCGAATACGTCGAAACTCCCCACTCCAACCAGAGGGAACACACCATGGCCAGGGTCATCGGACTGGGCGGCATCTTCTTCAAGGCGCGCGACCCGGCCGCGCTGGCGGCGTGGTATGCGGAGCATCTGGGCTTGAACGTGGACGATTGGGGCGGCGTGCGTTTTGACGAGGATGAGCGCCGCGCCGGCTACGCGCTGTGGTCGCCGTTCCCCGCCGACACCGACTATTTCGGGGCTGGCAGGCAGCCGTACATGATCAACTTCCGGGTCGACGATCTCGACGCGCTGCTGGCGCAACTGCGCGCCGATGGCGTGGCGGCGGATGAGCGCACCGAGGTCAGCGAGTTCGGTCGCTTCGGCTGGATCATGGACATCGAGGGCACCCGCATCGAGCTGTGGCAGCCGCCAGCGTAATCATTCCGTCGAGCGCGGCGCCGAGGCGGTTCGCGCGAGGCAGATAATGACGATCAGGATCCGGCGAGGCGACCACGTCACGCCGAGGTCCGGGTTCCATGCAGTGCCTGCAGCAGCCATCGCCCGTGGTCCGGGTATCGCCATGAGCCGGACGTTTCCTGGCCCGTCTTCGCCCCGCTGGCGGCCGATCGACTTGCTCTGATCGACGCTCCATTCCGGGGAGAGCGCATGATGAATCCATGGACACAGACGGTGACCGCCAAGGTGCTGGGCATCGGCGTGCTGGCGTTGCTGATGACGATACCGTTGTGGCAGGTGCAGTCGCTGGTCGGTGAGCGCCAGCAGCTGCGCGAATCGGCGATCACGCAGATCGCGCAGGGGTGGGGTGGATCGCAGGTACTCGGCGGTCCGCTGCTGTCGGTGCCGACGATGCAGTCGGTGCTGATGCAGGAGAACCAACCGCCGCAGTTGCGTGCCGGCCGCGAGAACGTGCTGCCCGACGTGCTGAGCATGGAGGTGGCGATGGCGGTGCAGACGCGTCGCTACGGCATCTACGGCGTGCCGGTGTTTGTTTCCACGGTGAAGCTCGATGCGGTCTTCCGGTCGCAGGATCTGCAGCAGTTCCGTCGGGCCAGCAGCGCGCAGTGGCAAGGCGGAAAGGCCGAGCTGCGTTTGCCGATAGGCGACCTGCGTGGCCTGCAGGAAGTGGGCGACTTGCGCATCAACGGCAAGCCGGCACGCTTCGATTCGTCGGCGGCGAACCTGGGCCCGTGGCACGACGTGGTGGTGCCGATCGACCTGGACGCACTGGGCGACCAACCGATCGAGGTGCAGATCAGCCTGCGGCTGGCCGGCACCGAGTCGCTGCGGTTGCTGCCGCTGGCACGCCGTACCGACGTGACGATGCATGCGCCGTGGCCCGATCCGAGCTTCGTGGGCGCAGCCCTGCCGCTGGAGCATCGGGTCGATGCCGGCGGCTTCAGCGCGCGCTGGCATCTGCTCGATCTCAATCGCAGCTTTGGCCAGCACTGGGTCGACGGCAGCGGCGACATGGGCAAGGCGCTCGAGGCATCGACCTTCGGCGTGCAGCTGTACCAGCCGGTGGACGTGTACCAGCGCAACGTGCGCGCCGGCAAGTACGGCCTGCTGTTTATCGCGATGACGTTCGTCGCGTTCTTCCTGTTCGAAGTGCTGAAGCGGCTGCGCGTGCATCCGGTTCAGTACCTGCTGGTGGGCGCGGCGCTGGCCACGTTTTATGTGGTGCTGCTGGCGCTGTCCGAACAGATCGGTTTCGGCATGGCGTATGCGCTGGCCGCGGCGGCAGTGGTGGGGATCGTGGGTGGTTACGCGATGGCGGTACTGCGCGCCCGTCGTGCGGGGCTGCTGCTGGGCGGTGTGCTGGGGCTGATCTACGCGATGCTGTACGGGCTGATCGCGGCCGAGCAGTATGCCTTGCTGATCGGTGCGCTGGTGCTGCTGGTGACGGTGGCGCTGATGATGTACCTGACCCGCCGCATCGACTGGTACGCGTACGTTCCAACGACCGCAGCGCCGGCCGCGCCCGCGCCGCCAGCCGCTATCATGGAGCGATCATGAACCTGCTCGCCATCGAAACCGCCACCGAAGCCTGCTCCGTCGCGCTGATCCACGGCGACGAACTGATCGCCCGCAGCGAGATCGCGCCGCGCCGGCACACCGAGCTGGTGCTGCCGATGGCCGATGCGCTGCTGGCCGAGGCCGGCCTTGGTCGCCATGCGCTGGATGCGATCGCGGTGGGCCGCGGCCCCGGTGCGTTCACCGGCGTGCGGCTGGGTGTGTCGCTGGCGCAAGGCATGGCACTGGCACTGGAGCTGCCGGTGATCACCATCTCCTCGCTGGCCGCGCTGGCGCTGGAGGCACCCGAGGAGGAAGACACCGCGATCCTCGCCGTGATCGACGCGCGCATGGGCGAGATCTACGCCGCCTGCTACCGCCGCGACGGCACCGGCGGCCTGATTGCGCTGGACGAGGAACGCATCTGCACCGTCGAGTCCTTGCAGCTGCCCGACGCCAGCGCATGGCAGGTGGTCGGCAGCGGTTGGGCCACCTATGCCACCGCGCTTAGCCAGCGCCTCACCGGCATCCTGCATTCCGCCGACGGCCTGCGCTATCCACAGGCCGCCCACGTCGCCGAGCTGGCGATGTGTGAGTTCAAGGCCGGCCGCGCGCAGGCGCCGGAGCTGGCCTTGCCGGTGTATCTGCGCGACAAGGTGGCGTTGACGCTGGTGGAGCAGGGCAAGGGGTGAGATGCAACGTCTGCTGTCGACTGCGGACTCAACATCCCGGATGCGGGGTCTACCATGCGCTGGGCATCAGAATCGGGTCAGTCCTGCCGATCCGACTCCAACAATCAAGAGGGCACCGCATGCACAACCCTGCAAAACGCCTGATCCTGACCATTTCAATGGTCTTGCTTGTCGCCGCCTGCAGGCAAGCACCCTCGCCACCAACCAACCAATCGTCGGAGCGTGACGCTCTGGTTGGCGCCTGGACGTCGCAGATCCATTTCAGCAGTGGTGCGTTGGCAGAAGTGGAGGATCTCGAGTTCATGTACGTGTACAACGCCGGAGGGACAATGACTGAGTCCTCCAACTATGACGGGGCGCCTCCGGTTCCCCCGGCATACGGCGGGTGGAAGAGAGTTGGCCATAATCAATTCGAAACCAGGTACGCCTTTTACGCCACGAAAGCCCCGGGAGCATTCGCGGACATCGCGAAAGGAGGAGGCTGGTTACCCGCGGGTCATGGGCTGCTTACAGAAAGCATCAAGCTGTCTGACGACGGCAAATCGTATACATCAACGATCACCTATGCCGCCTTTGATCGGACTGGAAAGCCCATTGATGGTGGCGGCCAGGGCACCGGAGTTGGCGCCAGAATGGGCTTCTGAGTTCGTTGGAGCTTTCCGGCATGCAGTTCGGCGAGCGCGTGAGGTCTGCTGACCCTTCACAAGAGACTTCCCTTCGATACAGGTCGATTTGATGCTCTTGCCTTGAGTTTTTCGGCCGCTGCTGGTCGTTGTTCGACAGGTGTCGTGTCAACAGCGATCTCCATCGAGTGGCCGTTCCTTCCCGGAAGCAGTCATCCAACTGTGCACACGCTCTGAAGATATCGATCCAATAGTGGTTGGTACGTCATCGCCAGAGTTGCCGATCACCCTCTGCGTCGGAAACCCGCTCAAAGGTCAGTGGACCGTTTGCGGCTATGACGCAAGGTCGGCAGCTTGCGGCCGCTGCGACCAAGCCCGCTTCCGCGCCATCGCCCGTCCAAAATCCCTCCGGAAATGCCCCAGCAGCGCCCGCCATGGCGACAGCTCGGGCTGCGGCGCGAGGCCGTCGCCGAGGCGTTCGATCTGGTGGTAGTACCAGCCGGCCTGGGCCTGGTTGTTGAACGCGCGCATGGTGCTCGACGTGCTGTTCGGGCCCCACCAGCCCTTGCCGAGCACCAGCCGGTCTTCCGGCACCGGCAGCGCGGCGAGAGTACCGGCCAGCATGCGGGCGGGGAGATCGGGATCGAGGCAGAACGGGCGCGCCAGGCCGATCAGGTCGGTCTGGCCTTGCTGCAGCGCGGCCTCCATCCCGGCCAGGGTACGGAAGCCGCCGGTGACCATCACCGGCATGTTGGCCGCCACCTTGATCGACGCGGCGTACTTGAGGAACATCACCTCGCGCTGTCGCGTGCTGTCGCGGATCTCATCCGGGTCGTGTGCCTTGAAGAATTCCAGCTGTTCGTAGGTGCCGCCGGACACCTCCAGCAGGTCGATGCCGGCCTCGCTGAGCCAGCCCACCACCTGGATGCATTCCTCCAGCGTGAAGCCGCCCTGTACGAAGTCGGAGGAGTTGAGCTTCACCGAGATCGGATAATCCGCACCCACGTCGGCGCGCACCGCGCGTACCACCTCCAGCAGCAGGCTGGCGCGGTTGGCCAGCGTGCCACCCCAGCGGTCCGTGCGCCGGTTGGTGCGCGGCGACAGGAACTGCGACAGCAGGTAGCCGTGCGCGGCATGGATCTGCACGCCGTCGAAGCCGGCATCCTTCAGCACGCCCGCCGTGCGTGCGAAGCGCGCGATGATGTCCTGGATGTCAGTTTCGGTGGCCGCGCGCGGCTTGCCGAAGTTGCCGGCCACGGCAAGCTGGACGGGCGAGGGTGCCAGCGGGGTCAGGTTGACCAGGCGCGGGCATTGGCGACCGGGGTGGCTGATCTGCGCCCATAGCTGGCTGTCGCCGACATGCGCCGCCTCGGCCCAGGCATTGAGCGCGTCAATGCCCGAGCCGTCTTCCACCACCACGTTGCCGGCCCGCTCCAGGTAACGCCGGTCGATCATGATGTTGCCGCTGAGCAGCATGGCCGCGCCGCCCTTCGCCCAGGTGGAATAAAGCCGCTGGTGCGCCGCGGTGGCCCGGCCTTTGGGATCGGCCAGGCCTTCGGTCGTCGCCGCCTTGCAGAGGCGGTTGGCCAGCGTGTGGCCGCAGGGCAGTGAGAGGGTTTGCTCGATCAAGGTTTCGATCCGATGGGTGGGGTCGGTACATGTCCGGGCGCAAGCGTCAGGCGCGAACAGGGACAACCACCGCATTAAATCAAGCAAACACCACGGGCGCCATCGCAGGGAAGGGGCAAGGTCTTGCCATGCAGGCTCAACTGCGCAGTGACGCCTGCACGGCACCCAGCAAGGCCCGTCGATCAAACGGCTTGGGCAGAAACAGGATGTCGGTCGGCAGATCATTGAAGCTTGATTGCGGATTGCCGGAAACCAGCACCACCCGCATCGATGGATCGTCGTGGCGAATCCGCTGGGCCAGCTGGATCCCGTTCATGCTGCCTGGCATGTTGATGTCGCTGATCAGCAGATCGAGATCCGGATGCACGCCAAACAACTCCAGCGCGGCACTGGCGTTGGCGGCCGCATAGACATGGATGCCTTCCGCCTCGAGGATCATGGTAGCGATCTCGCGGGCCTTCACATCATCCTCGACCAGAAGGATGGTTTGATCGTCCAAGGTGTTCATCGGTACCCAAGGGTTATTTGGAGCGACAGTGTCGCTTGTGCCGTGCACACACAGTGACGACCCGGAGGGACTATCCTGCAGGGCAGGAGGATTTCCAGTATGGGTGTTGCGGAGTACTACAAGCAAATCGTTGAAGCGTCGCTGGATGGAGTCATGGAGATCGATGTCGACGGGCATGTGGCCTTCACCAACCGCAACGGCTGCCGCCTGCTGGGCATCAAGGAGCCGCAGCAATCGATCGAACGGGAATGGGTGTCGCTGTGGCCCGAGTCGTCCCGCGAGCGGGCGGACGAGGCGTTGCAGGGTGCGTGGCGCGGCAAGCGAGCGCAATTCACCGGCATGTCGTCGGGCCCCAAGCGCGAGGAAACGTGGTGGCTTTCCACGCTGACGCCGTTGCTCGATGATGCCGGCAAGATCCATAGCGTGCTCGCCATCAGCTGTGACATCACCGAGCAGATGCGCGTCCAGGATTCGCTGGACGCCATCACCCGCAACCTCAAGACCCGGCTCACCGTGGTCAGCGCGGCGCGCCATGCGGGGGCGCAACGCGAGACGGCGCTGCAGGAAAAGCTCGATATCGCCACGCTGGCCCAGTCCGTCGCCGAACAGGTCTCGCGCCAGGCGCAGAAGAGTGAGGCGATCGGCCAGTTGGTGGCCGGCATCGCGCATGACTTCAACAACATGTTGCAGACCGCGACCATGAGCCTGAGTGCGGTGCTCGACCGACCGGAGCGGCTCGCCAACGATCAACGCCGGATGCTGGAATACGGCATGGAAGGCGTACGGCACGCGGCGATCCTGGCCAAGCGCTTGCTCGGCTTCGCCCGCGTGCACGCCTATCAGCCGGAACTGGTCGAGATACGCGCGCTCGCCAGCGGTATCGAGGGTTTCATCCGGCAAAGCATGGGCTCAGGCATCATTCTGCAGGTGGATGGATCGGCGGGCGAATACTTCACCTTCGCCGACCCGCATTCGATCGAGCAGGCGTTGATGAACCTGTGCATCAATGCGCGCGACGCCTGCGAAGGGCATGGTCCGATTGCCGTCTCGTTCGGCAGCATGTTGATTGCCGACGAGGCGGCCACCTCGATACGGGCGCCCGGCAAGTACGTGACGATCTCGGTCCGCGACGAGGGTTCGGGCATGAACCAGGCAACCCGGGAGCGCCTGTTCGAGCCCTATTTCACCACCAAGGCCGAGGGCAAGGGCACCGGGCTTGGCCTGGCCCAGGTCTATGGACTGATGCGGCAGTGGGGTGGCTTCGTTGAAGTGCAGTCGCAGCCAAGCGTGGGCACCACGATGACGCTGGCATTCCCGCTGGCCGATCCGGCAGCGGTGAGCGAGATGAGCTCACCGATGGATGCAAGCGTCCCGGTGTAAAGGCAGCGCGCAGCGGCATGGCCGGCCGCGTTGCGGACACGCCGCGGCCAGCTCGCGCATGCCGGACCAGCGGATTTCGCAAGCCAGGCAACCGCAGCCGCCGCTGCACGCCCCATGGCATCCGGGCATGCATGAGTAGCAACCAGTGCCCGGCGCGCAGGCACGCCTCATGGGAGCCCGCAGGGAAGTGCCCACGGGTCCTGGAGTAGCAGCATCGGCCTTCCGCAGTGAGTTTGCGTCGATCCTGACCGGGCGTTGCCCGGTAATGATGCGAATCGGGTTCTGCTTTGGGCGCAAGCCCATGCATGTTGTTTCGGTGCACTGGAGGCACATCTTTTTCGACCGGCGACTGCTGTTGCCGACCGAAAACGGGTAATACTCAAGATCAGCGTGGCATGGCAGCATGGTTTCCAGGGAGTGATCAATGACGGTGCAAGACATCATGTCGACACGGGTGGTGACCGTCGAGATGGACGACAAGCTGAAGGTCGTCAAAGAGATTTTCGATGTGATGAAATTCCACCATCTGCTGGTGATGGAGGAGGGCAAGCTGTTCGGCGTGGTTTCGGACCGCGATCTGCTGCGCGCGCTCAGCCCTTATCTGGGCAGCACGGTGGAGGCCGGCCGCGATGTCGCGACGCTCAACAAGCGCGTGCACCAGATCATGACGCGCAAGCCGATCACCTTGGGTCTGCAAGCCACGGTGGCCGATGCAGTGGCCTTGTTTCTGGCGCACAGCATCTCGTGTATTCCCATCGTCGACGCGGAGTTCAGGCCGGTGGGCATCCTCAGTTGGCGCGATGTGCTGAGATCGCTGTCACCGCAACCGTAGACCTGCGGCAGGCCGACTTCAACGTGTCGGGATATACCCCGTTTTCGCGGACCGTGGACCAAAATGACGGCTCCCCCGCCGCGGCACAAAAGGGCTTGGGCGCCTCATGCGTGACATCACCTACATTGCCACGATCACTTCTACCGCCATCAAGTCGGAATGCGGCCGCTTTCGCTACCAGCTGAAGAGGGTGTGGGACCCACACGTCGAGATCGGGGCGTTCCTCTGCGCCAACCCGTCGAAAGCAGATCATCTGCTGGACGACAACACGGTGTTCAAGTGCAGCAATCTCTCGGTACAGTGGAAATGGGGCGGCTTCTATATCCTGAACCTTTACCCCGGTTACTCCACCGATCCGAAGACGCTTGAACGAAGCGCCGAAACGGACGCGCGAAATGCTCACCACATCGCAACGGTCGCGTCACAGGTGGAAAAGATCGTGCTCGCGTGCGGTAACGGCCACAAGCGGCGCTTGAAGGAACTCATCGACGGTGTGCCCAAGGGGAAGCTCTTCTGTCTTCGAAGAAACAGCGGTGGCGGATTTCTTCATCCTTCTCGCATCAATCCGGAGGACTTCCCGAAGCCTGTCCGCGCGTATGACGACAATGCCTGACCCGCTCCAGGCGAACGCCCGAAAGAAGCGCGCCGCCCGACTCCGGCGGCGGCTGAAAATCCTGTCCTCAAGCCCTGCTCTTCGGATGGCTGCGCGCTTGATGGGCACCGCCCCGAACTATCGGCCTTCGCCGCGCCGGCTCGAATGCAACTCGACGCGAATGGCGGCCCCCGACTGAAGGTCGCCATTTCGTGGAGCCATCTTGCTTGACGCAAGCAGCCAAAGGCTCACAGCTGCCCGATCACCAGCTGTACCAGCAGGCTGCTGACCGCCACCGCGATCCACACACCCAGCCCGAGCAGGATCGGTCGCACGCCGGTGGAGGCCATCCTGCGCAGGTTGGCAGAAAGGCCGATCGCGGTCAGTGCCACAATGATCAGGAACTCGGCGACTTGGTGGATTGCCGGTTGCACCGCCAGGGGAATGAAGCCGGCGGTGCGTACCGCCGAGGCGACCAGGAACCACAGGATGAACCATGGGAAGATCTTCGCCAGGCTGAAGTGGCCGACCTCACCGCTCTCCTTCAGTTTGCGCTTCTCGCGCGCGGCGACCGCGAACGCCAGCACCAGCGCGACCGGGATGATCAGGGTGGCGCGGGTCAGCTTGACGATGGTGGCGTAGTCTCCGGCGGCCTTGCTGTAGCTGAAACCCGCGGCGACCACCGACGAGGTGTCGTTGATCGCGGTGCCGGCCCACAGGCCGAAACCCATGTCCGACATGTGCATCAGATGCCCGAGCAGCGGGAACAGCAGCACCGCGACGAGGTTGAACAGGAAGATGGTGGAGATCGCGAACGCGGTGTCGTGATCATCCGGGCGGATGATCGGTGCCACCGCGGCGATTGCCGAGCCGCCGCAGATCGCGGTGCCTACCCCGATCAGGATCTTCAGCTTGTCATGCACGCCGAGCCATCGCCCGAGCAGCCAGGCACTGAGAAACGCCACGGTCATGGTCACCAGGGTCACCGCCAGCGACTGCAAGCCGGTGCGGGCCACCTGGCTGAGGCTGAGGCCGAAGCCCAGCGCGATGATCGACCACTGCAGCACGTACTTGCCGGTGAAGGCGATGCCCGGGCTGAAACGCTCGCCCGGCGACAGCAGGTTGCGCACCACGATGCCCAGCACGATGCCGATCACCGGCCCGCCGATCAGCGGCATGTAGCGCCCGAGTACCAGTGCCAGCAAGCCGATGGCGACGGCCAGCAGCAAGCCGGGGACGCGCTGCAGGCTGGGGGATGGGGAGGTGATCGAGGGGGTGTTCATCTGTGGGCTCCTGACATGCGCTGATTGTCCGCTCCCGCATCGATCAATAAAACTTGGAATATCTGATTGAATGTATAAGATGTGCTGATGATTAACATCAGTCCGCGCCAGCTTGAGGTATTCGTGCAGGTGGCGCTGCACGGTTCGGTGCGCGCTGCCGCCACGCAGCTGCACCTGACCCAGCCGGCAGCCAGCATGGCGCTGGCGGAGATGGAGCGGCAGCTCGACGCGCCGGTGTTTGCCCGCGAGCGTGGCCGCCTGCATCTGAATGCCCGCGGTCGCGAGTTGCTGCCGCTGGCGCAGGAGCTGCTGGAACGGTATGCCGAATTCGGCCGGCGCAGTGCCGGTGCCGGTGCCGGTGCCGCGTTGAGCGGTGAGTTGCGCATCGGTGCCAGCAACACGGTGGGAAACTACCGGGTCGGCGAGCTACTGGGCGACTTCGTACGTGGGCATCCACAGGTGGCGATCCGCCTGCGCGTGGCCAACACCGAGGCGATCACCGCAGGCCTGCTCGACCACAGCCTGGACATCGGCTGCGTGGAGGGGCCGGTGGCGCATCCGCTGCTGGAAGTGAGACCGTGGCGCGACGACCTGCTGGTGGTGTGCGCGCCGCCGGATCATCCGCTGGCGCGCAAACGCCGTTTGAAGCCGGCGGATTTCGCCGGTGCGCGCTGGGTGCTGCGCGAACCGGGCTCGGCCACGCGCACCACCAGCGAACGCGTGCTGGCCCAATTGCCGCCCGGCGAAACCGTGTTGGAGCTCGATCAGATCGAGGCGATCAAGCAGGCGGTGGTGGCGGGACTGGGCATCGCCTGCTTGCCGGTGGTGGCGGTCACCGATGCGCTCGCGACCGGACGCCTGAAGGCGCTGAAGACCCCGTTCCTCGATCTGCGTCGCAAGCTCTCATTGCTGCTGCATCGTCAGAAATATAGGGGCGCCCTGCTGGATGCGTTCCTTGAAGATCTCTGACGGTCGTGCCACGGCGGCATCCGTTTCGCGCTTTCTGTCAGATATTCCAGCGCAGGTCCATCCGCATGGCCCAGGCGGACCGGTTCGCAGAGACCGCCAAGCTCGCTCCGTGCTACCCGACGATCTCGGTCAGCAGCACCTCGGCCTGTTCGTGCGTATAGGCACGTAGCAGCTTTGCCGCATTCCGACGCAGGTGGGCGTGGTCCAGTGTGGCGAGGCAGTCGCGCACGTGCAGGATCTGGCTGGGATGCATGCTGAATTCGTTGAGGCCGAGTATGAGCAGCAGCGCGGTGAAGTTCACGTCGCCGGCGATCTCGCCGCACAGACTCACCGGCTTCTTCGCCCGCCGGCCGGCACTGATCACATGCGACAGCAGCCGCAGGAAGGCTGGCTGCAGCGGGTTGTAGATGTTTTCCAGTGCGTCGTTGCCGCGGTCGGCGGCGAGGACGTATTGCGCCAGGTCGTTGGTGCCGATCGAGAGAAAATCGGAGCACTGCAGCAGCGCGCGCACATTGATGGCGGCGGCGGGGACCTCGATCATCGCACCCAGCGGCAGCTTCTCCGGCAGGTCAATATTCTCCCGCTTCAGTTCCTGCCGTGCCAGCTTGAACAGGGTGCGCACCGCGATCATCTCGTCCGGCTGGGTCACCATCGGCACCAGCACGCGCACCGGTCCGTAGCAGGCGGCGCGCAGGATCGCGCGGATCTGGGTGGAGAACACCGCCGGATGACGCAGCGACAGGCGCACGCCGCGCACGCCGAGCGCGGGATTCTCTTCGCCGCGGGTGGCCAGACCGGCGGCGTCGGCCTTGTCGGCGCCCAGATCCATGGTGCGGATGGTAACCGGGAGCCCCCCCATGCCCAAGACCAGATCCCGATAGGCGACGAACTGCTCCTCCTCGGTCGGCAGCACCCTGGTGCGCAGGAACAGGAACTCGGTGCG
>JAPHUU010000355.1 GCA_026193555.1 Rhodanobacter sp. | reverse complement strand
TGACCGCCATAGATCTGCAGCGCTTCCTTGGTGCATTCCTGCGCCAGCTCGGTGACCACGCCCTTGGCGATCGGGATCAGGAAGGCGACCAGCTCACCGGCCTGCTTGCGCGCAGCCTCATCGTTGCTGCGCGACTCGATGTCGGTCTGCAATGCGGTGTACAACAACAGCGCACGCGAACCCTCGACGAAGGCGCGCTGGGTCAGAAGCATGCGCCGAACGTCCGGCTGCACCAGCAGGTTGTCGGCCGGTTTGTCGGGGAACACCGGGCCGGACAGTGCACGCGACTGCAGCCGTTCGCGGGCGTAGTTGAGGCTGTTCTGCAAGGCGCGCTCGGCCAGTGCCAGGCCCTGCACGCCCACCGACAGGCGCGCCGCATTCATCATGGTGAACATCGCCGCCAGGCCCTTGTGCGGCTGGCCGATCAGGTAGCCTTCCGCGCCGTCGAAATTCATCACGCAGGTGGCCGAGCCCTTGAGGCCCATCTTGTGCTCGATTGCTCCGGCGGCGACCGGATTGCGTGCGCCCAGCGACCCGTCCTCGTTGACCTTGAACTTCGGCACGATGAACATCGAGATCCCGCGGCTGCCGGCTGGCGCATCGGGCAGGCGCGCCAGCACCAGGTGCACGATGTTGTCGGTGAGGTCGTGCTCGCCGGCGCTGATGAAGATCTTGGTGCCGGTGAGCTTGTACAGATCATGGCCACCGGCGTCCTTGCCCGCCGGTTCGGCGCGGGTCTTGAGCAGGCCCAGATCGGAGCCGGCCTGCGGTTCGGTCAGGCACATGGTGCCGGTCCAGCGACCCTCGACGATCGGCTGCATGTAGCGCTGACGCTGCCACTCCTCGCCGTGCTGCTCCATCGCGTGACACGCGCCTTCGGACAGCAGCGGGTACAGGCTCCACGAGAGGTTGCCGCTCTGGAACAGTTCGGTGGTGGCGGTGCCCAGCACCGCTGGCAGCGCCTGGCCACCGTAGGTCTCGGGATTGGTCAGGCTGGTCCAGCCGCCTTCGGCGAACTGCATAAAGGCTTCCTTGAAACCCTTCGGCGTGGTCACCGTCTGGGTGGCCTTGTCGAAGTGGCAGCCTTCCACGTCGCCGGGCCAGTTGGTGGGCGCCAGCACCTGCTCGGACAGCTTGCCGGCCTCTTCCAGCACGGCATCGATCAGGTCGCGGGTGTGGGCCTCGCCACCGCTGAGGGAAGTCAGGATGCTTTCCGCGCCCAGTAAATCGAACAGGGTGAAGCGCAGATCGTCGAGCGGAGCCTTGTAAGCGGTCATGCGGATTCCTTCGGTGGCAAGGGGCAGGGATGGGCGGAAAATGGGGTCAGCGATAGGTGTCGGGGATGCCGGGTACCGGCGACAGCCAGTCGTTGCCGGTAAAGCTGAAGTCGCGCGGCTTGTCTTCCTGTTCGGGCTTGGCGCTGGCGCTGCCGCTGATGCGATAGGCCAGCGAGGCGCTGCTGCCCCTGGCCGCCACTGCCTGCAGGGCGCGGCTCATCTCGGGCGTGGGCAACACGTCGAGGGTCTGCACGTCGCCGTTGAGGGCAGGGATGTCCAGTTCGAACGTGGCATGCAGGCGCACCGGAACCAGCTGGGCCACCTGCAGCAGGCCTTCGATCGACTTGAAGTCCATCTCGCCATAGCTGTTGTTCTGGATGCGTACGGTCAGCTGCCATTGGCCGCTGGGCAATACGGCCAGCTGCTGGATGCTCACGCTGGGCGGAAACACGCTCTTGCGCGCCGGCCCGCAGGCGATCAGGCCAGCGGTCAGCAGCAATGGCAGAAAGGCTTGTAGCAGTCGTTTCATGGGCTCACCTCAAACGATTGTTTGAATAGTAGCAGGGGAGGGGGAAAGGGGAACAGGGAGCGGGGCGGCATTGCCGCGATTGCCCACGATGGTTTGGTTGCTCTGGTGCGGGGTAGTTCCCATCGAGCGGCGCTGCGGGCATCATCGTGGGTCCTTCCTCCGTTGAGCAGATGTATCCATGACGTCACCCGCGCGACCCCGCCGCATCGTTGCCCGCCGCTCGCCGATCCACGGCAATGGGGTATTCGCCGTCAGCGCCATCGCCAAGGGCGAGGAGATCATCGAGTACAAAGGCAAGCTGCTGACCCACGCCGAGGCCGACGAGCACTACGGTGACGGCGGCGAGACCGGGCACACCTTCCTGTTCACGCTCAACGAGCAATACATCATCGACGCCAACCAGCAGGGCAACAGTGCACGCTGGATCAACCACAGTTGCGCGCCGAACTGTCGCGCCGTGATCGAGGAAAGCGCCAGCGGCGATCCGCGCAAGGACAAGGTGATGATCGAGGCGATCCGCCGCATCAAGCCGGGCGAGGAGCTGACCTACGACTACGGCATCGTGCTCGAGGTACCACACACGGCGCGCCTGAAGAAGCTCTGGCGCTGCCTGTGCGGTTCGCCCCATTGCACCGGTACGCTGCTCAAGCCCAAGTCCTGAGATTCGGCGTTCCTCCGCCGGCCACGTTGGCTGGCGGAGGAACGCCGAGCCGCCCTCAGGCGCGGCTTCCCGCGTCGTAGTCGATCGTCAGCACCTCGATCGGCAGGTCACCGGCCGGGCGCTTCCAGATCACCTCCTCACCGACGCGCGCGCCGAGCAGCGCCTGTGCCAGAGGCGACAGATAGCTGACCCGATGCTGCTCGGCGTCGGCCTCGTCTTCGCCCACGATGTCGTATCGCTGCGGACCCTGACCGCCGTCCACGGTCACCGTGGCACCGAACGCGACGCGGTCATGCGGCTGAGCCAGCAGATCGACCTCGATCGCGCTGTTCATCCGTGCGCCGAGTCGGCGCAGTTCGCGCTCCAGCAGGGGCAGTTCGTTCTGCTGCGCCATCGCATCGGTCGATGCCTTCAATGCCTCGCACCGCGCACTCGCCGCCTGCAGCCGGCTGCGCAGCTGGGCCAGCCCACGCGGCGTGACGTAGTTGGGACGATCACTGAGCGGCAGGTCGGGCAGCGACGGTGGATCACCGTCATCGGATTCCTTGACGAAGGCTCGGCTCATCGAACTTCTCCTGCGCCGGCGGGCGCCGGCTGCGTGTCCATGATGATGTGGCGGTGCGGCCGCCCCGGTTCAAGCGACGGTCGACCCACAAGGCTTCCTGTGCGGTGAGGGTACGGTTCAGCGTTGAAGCTTGTTGCGGTCACCGAGGCCGGTCGGCTTGCCGATCCAGCGCGCGGTGCCGAGTTGCTCATCGATGGTATGGGCCAGCTTGTCGATGCGCGGTCGCACCTGGTCGGCGATGGCGCCGTGGCAGCCGTAATAGAAGTCCACCGTCTTGCTGCCTTCGGTATCGCTGATGGTGATCCTCACGCCGTTCATGTCCATCCGCAACGGCCTGCAACCGTCCTCGCGCGTGGTGTAGCTGTCACGCAGGGCGCGCAGGTCGGCCTCCTGCAGCGCGGCGCGGACGGCGGCTATCTGCTTCGGCGTGGCCTGTGCGCCGACCGGGCTCATGGTCTGCACATGTGCCAGGCCGTCGAAGGTGATGTGACCGTCGGTGGTGAGGGTGACCCGGTAGGACGGGCACGCACCGAAGCAGGTGGTGCGCAGCATGGTCACCATGGTCGCCGGCATCGCGGCGGGCTTGGTCCCGGGGGCGGCTTGGAGGGCGCAGGCGGCGAGCAGCAAGGCGCTGCCGGCGACCAGTGAACGGAACAAGGGCATGGCGTGTTTCCTCATGTCGATGGAGAATTTCGCGGCGAAGGCAGGCGGCTGGCCGGCAGTCGTGTCACTCAATCCTCCTCCATTCGCGGCTTCCATGCTTCGCACAGCTGCTTTTGCATCGGCGCAGGCACCGGTTCGTAGTGACTGAGATCGAGGCTGTAGCGGCCGCGACCACCGGTCATCGACTTCAGCTCGGTGGGATAGTCGATCAGTTCGGCCAGTGGGGCCTGCGCCTTGATCACCAGCTCGCCGCCGCGCTGGGTGTCGGTGCCCAGAATGCGCGCACGCTTGCCGGCGAGGCCGCCGGTGACATCGCCCACGTTGTGCTCGGGAATCGCCACCTCCACGTTCACGATCGGCTCCAGCACTACCGGACGCGCCTTGCCGACCGCGTCGATGAAGGCTTTCTTGCCGGCGCTGACAAAGGCGACCTCCTTTGAGTCGACCGAATGGGACTTGCCGTCGTACACGGTGACCCGAAGATCCTGCAGCGGATAACCGGCGATCGCGCCCCGATCCATCGCCTGGCGCACGCCCTTCTCGATCGCCGGCAGGTACTGGTTGGGAATCACGCCGCCCTTGACCGCGTCGACAAATTCGAAGCCGCCGCCGCGCTCCAGCGGTTCCACCCGCAGGAACACCTCGCCGAACTGGCCGGCGCCGCCGGTCTGCTTCTTGTGCCGGTGATGGCCTTCGGCGTGGCCGGCGATGGTTTCGCGATAGGCGATGCGCGGCGGATGGGTTTCCACCTCGACCCCGTAGCGTTCGCGCATGCGCTCCAGCATCACCTTCACATGCAGGTCGGACAGGCCGCGTATCACCGTCTCGTTGAGATCCTTGTGGTGCTCGACCCGAAAGCAGGGGTCTTCCTCGGACAGTCGCGCCAGCGCGTTGGACAGCTTCTGCTCCTGTCCCTTGTGCCTCGGTTCCAGCGCCAGGCCGTACATCGGCGAGGGGAACGCCAGCGGCGCCAGCGTGATCAGATCCTCTTCGTGCGAGTCGTGCAGTACCGCGTCGAAATGGATGTCCTCGATCTTGGCTACCGCCGCGATGTCGCCGGGGATCGCCTCGTCGATCTCCACGTGCGACTTGCCCTGCAGCCGGAACAGATGGCCGACCTTGAACGGCTTGCGGCCATCGTCGATCAGCAGCTGACTGTCGCGACGGATCGTGCCCTGCCATACGCGGAACACGCCGAGCTTGCCGACGAACGGATCGTTGATGATCTTGAACACGTCGGCGATCACATGGGCTGCCGGGTCGGAGCTCACCGCCAGCGGCGCGCCATTGCCGCGCTTGAACGGTGGCGGATTGCCTTCGGCGGGGTTGGGCAGCAGGCGAGTCGCCAGCTCCAGCAGCTCCTTCACGCCGGCGCCGGTGCGCGCGCTCACGAAGCAGATCGGCACCAGATGGCCTTCGCGCAGGCACTGCTCGAACGCGTCGTGCAGTTGCTGTGGATTCAGTGCCCCCTCGCCGGCATCGAGATACTTGCCCATCAGGTTCTCATTGATCTCCACCACCTGGTCGAGGATGCGCTGGTGCGCCTCCGCCAGCGAGGAGAAATCGGTGCTGCCTTCGCTGTGGAAGAAGCAGTCGAGCACACGCTTGCCGTGGCCGGCCGGCAGGTTCACCGGCAGGCACTCGTTGCCGAACTCCTCGCGCAGGGCGTCGACCAGTGCCGCCAGGTTGGCGCCGTCAAAATCGATCTTGTTGACCACCAGCAGGCGCGCCAGTCCGCGCTCGCGGGCGTGTGCCATCAGGCGTCGGGTACTGTGTTCGATGCCGTTGATCGCGTTGACCACCACCGCGGCCGTTTCCACCGCGGCCAGCGCCGCCAGCGTGGCGCCGCGAAAGTCGGCGTAGCCGGCGGTGTCGATCAGGTTGAGATGGCAGTCGGCGTGTTCGATGTGGGCGATGCAACTGTCGATCGAATGAACCCGCGCCCTCTCCTGACTGTCGGTGTCCGACACGGTATTGCCCTTTTCCACCGTGCCGCCGATCTGGATCATGCCGCCAGCCTGCAGCAGCGCTTCGAACAGCGTGGTCTTGCCTGAGCCGGCGTGTCCGGTGAGCGCGATATTGCGGATGCTTTCCGTGGAATACGTCACGATGCGACCCTCCCATGACTGGGCGCGGGTCGTGCCGGCGAATGCAAGCTGCGCCGTACAAGCCGCGCATTGGCGACTGACGATGGCGGGCCGTCACGGCGGCCCTGGGCAGTGTGTGGTGCACAGGGCGAGGGCAGTCATGGCGGAGCGGCGCGGGGCGCCACCTGCCTAGATTTGAGCGAATGGCCGGCGCGGTCAAGCTGCACTGCGGGGAACCGCGACCCGTCAGCGCGGTCTGCCAGATGCAGTCCACCCGATTGCAGCCCACGG
>JAPHUU010000248.1 GCA_026193555.1 Rhodanobacter sp. | reverse complement strand
GTTCACCTGGTGGTGGAACCGGCGCTACACCTTCGCCACGCGACGCAGCGATCGTGCAGCGCATGCCGAATGGCTGCACTGGGTCGGCTTGATGAGCCTTGGCGCGCTGATCAATTACGGGATCTACGCACTGCTGTTGTTCCATTTTGTGGTACTGCATCGCTGGCCTGCGGTAGCTGCGGCGGCTGGTTCGGCGGTGGCCGCCGTGGTCAATTTTTCGACAGCGCGCGGCATGCTTTTCAAGCGTCCCAAAGGTGTTGTGTAAGTTGTTGATTTTCAAAGACTAAATACTACCTTTGTCGCGGCGTTCGTGATACACTCTTCAGGTTGATTTCGGGCCGCTTGCGCATGCGCTTGAGGCACGTTGCCAGCGCCCTTTTTTCGTTATCCAGGGAAGCCGTTTGATGGCAGAGTTCGCCAAAGAAATCATCCGCGTCAACATTGAAGACGAGATGCGCCAGAGCTACCTCGACTACGCCATGAGCGTCATCGTTGGCCGCGCTCTGCCGGATGTCCGTGATGGTCTGAAACCCGTGCACCGTCGTGTATTGTTCGCGATGAACGAACTGGGCAACGTCTGGAACAAGCCGTACAAGAAATCGGCCCGCGTGGTCGGTGACGTGATTGGTAAATACCATCCGCATGGCGATCAGTCGGTATACGACGCGATCGTGCGCATGGCGCAGCCGTTTTCGCTGCGCTACATGCTGGTCGATGGCCAAGGCAACTTCGGTTCGGTCGATGGCGACAATGCCGCCGCGATGCGATACACCGAAGTGCGCATGTCGCGGCTCACGCACGAGCTGCTTGCCGACATCGACAAGGAAACAGTCGATTTCGGTTTCAACTATGACGAGAGCGAGCGCGAGCCGCTGGTGCTGCCATCGCGGGTGCCGAACCTGCTGGTCAATGGGTCGGCCGGTATCGCGGTGGGCATGGCCACCAATATTCCGCCGCACAATCTCAACGAGGTAATCGCGGCGACGATCGCGTTGATCGACGAGCCTGCTCTTGGCATCGAAGAGTTGATGCAGTACATCCCGGGGCCGGATTTCCCGACCTACGGCATCATCAACGGTTCTTCCGGCATCATCGAGGCATACCGTACCGGTCGTGGACGCATCCTTGTGCGCGCCAGGGCCGAGGTGGAAACCGAGGCGAACGGTCGCGAGACGATCATCGTCCACGAACTGCCGTACCAGGTGAACAAGGCGCGGCTGATCGAGAAGATCGCAGAGCTGGTAAAGGAAAAGAAGCTCGAAGGCATCAGCGAGCTGCGCGACGAATCCGACAAGGACGGCATGCGCATCGTGATCGAGATCCGTCGCGATTCGATGGGTGACGTGGTGCTCAACAACCTGTTCCAGCAGACCCAGCTGCAGGTCACCTTCGGTATCAACATGGTGGCGCTGCTGGATGGCCAGCCACGCCTGCTGAACCTGAAAGACATCCTTGAGGCGTTCATCCGTCATCGTCGCGAGGTAGTCACCCGCCGCACGATTTTCGAGCTGCGCAAGGCGCGGGCCCGTGCGCACATCCTCGAAGGCCTCACCGTTGCGTTGGCCAACATCGACGAGATGATCGAGCTGATCAAGACCTCGGCTTCACCAGCCGAAGCGCGCGAGCGCATGGTTTCCCGGCGCTGGGAGGCCGGTCTGGTACGCGCACTTCTGTCAGCCACCGGCGCGCATGCGTCGCGCCCCGAGGAAATGGACCCGCGTGATGGCCTGAAGGATGATGGTTACCAGTTGTCCGAAACGCAGGCGCTGGAAATCCTGGCGATGCGACTGCACCGCCTGACCGGGCTGGAGCAGGACAAGCTGTCTGACGAATACCGGCAGATCCTCGAGACGATTCGTGGCCTGATCGAGATCCTGGAAAACCCCGGGCGTCTGCTCGAGGTGATCCGTGGCGAGCTGGATGCGGTCAAGGCCGAATTCGGCGATGCCCGCCGCACCGAGATCCAACATTCGCAGGAAGACCTCAACGTACTCGACCTGATCGCGCCCGAAGACATGGTGGTCACCCTGTCGCACACCGGCTACATCAAGCGTCAGCCGGCCAGCACCTACCGTTCGCAGCGTCGTGGCGGCAAGGGCCGTTCGGCGTCGGCGTTGAAGGACGAGGATGTCGTCGAGCAGCTGTGGGTGGTCAACACCCATGACACCCTGCTCACCTTCACCAGCAATGGTCGCGTCTACTGGCTCAAGGTGTACCAGATACCCGAGGCGGGTCCGGGCGCGCGCGGCAAGCCGATCATCAACCTGTTGCCGCTGGGCGAGGGCGAGAAGGTGCAGGCGGTACTGCCGATCCGCGAGTACAGCGAAGATCGTTTCGTGTTCTTCGCGACCAGGAACGGCACGGTCAAAAAGACTCCATTGACCGAGTTCGCGTTCCAACTGCAGAAAGGCAAGCTCGCGATCAAGCTCAACGATGGCGATGCATTGGTCAATGTGGAGCTTACCGACGGCAACAGCGATGTGCTGTTGTTCGCCTCCAACGGCAAGGTGAATCGTTTCGACGAGAACACCGTGCGATCCATGGGCCGAACGGCCGCCGGCGTGCGTGGCATGCGGCTGGCGGAGAATGCGGAAGTGGTCTCGCTGATCGTCGCCGCCGAAGGTGACATCCTCACCGCGACCGCTCGCGGCTATGGCAAGCGAACCGAGTTGGTCGAGTTCACCAAGAAAGGCCGTGGTACCCAGGGCGTGATCGGCATCCAGTGCTCCGAACGCAACGGCTCGCTGGTGGCTGCCGTGCAGGTCACCGAGGCGCACGAGCTGATGCTGATCTCCGACCAGGGCACGCTGGTGCGGACTCGGGTGGCCGAGGTATCACAGCTGAGCCGCAACACCCAGGGTGTCACCCTGATCCGGCTTCCGGCGGATGAAATCCTGGTCAGCGTGATGCGCCTGGATGCGGAAGAGGACAATGGCGAGGAGGCGGAAATCGTCGATGTTCTGGCCCCCACCGATGACGACAGCTCCGGCGTGATTGATTCGGCACCCGCTGCCGACGAATGAACTTGAGGTTGTCTTGAACAGGAAACCCCGGCGCTGCCGGGGTTTTTTTTCCCGGTCGGCATGCGGGATTGCTGATGCCCGGATGCCATGGTTGTCCTTGCCGTACGCGGGTTGTGGGCGTCCCCTGACATAAAACTCCCATTCGCTCATGGCACATTGCCCTTGAGGAAGAGTTTTCTTCGGGTCGTGAGGCGACTTGGTAGATCGTCTTTTCAGGTGGCTCATCATGGCCACGGACGTGTCTGCTGCGATGGGGGTGTCGCGGCAGGAGCGTGATTCACCTGCGCGGCAACGCGTATTGGTCTCGGGGTGGCGGAAAATCGGTGGTGGCTCAGCCAGGGGCGGCGTGATGGCTGGGGAGCGCCGGCGAATGAAACAGCTTGCAATGGCACCCCGTGCGACCTAATTTCAAGCAGTCCAACCATGGAGGGCGCGAAGTGATCAATGTCGTTCTGGTAGATGATCACGAGCTGGTTCGCACCGGCTTTCGAATGATCTTGCAACAGCAGCCTGATATTTGTATCGGTGGTGAGGCGGGCAGCGCCGAGGAAGGGCTGCGATTGATCCGCACGCTTTTGCCGGACATTGCACTGGTCGACGTACACATGCCCGGCATGAGCGGCATCGAGCTCACTGAAAGGGTGTCACGGGCCAAACTGTCCACCCATATCGTGATCGTGACCGTAGTTGACGATGCACGCTTTCCCAAACGCCTGCTCGATGCGGGAGCACAGGGTTACCTGACCAAGGGTTGCAGTTCCGAAGAGCTGGTTTCCGCAGTACGTCAGGTGGCCAGCGGTCGCCGCTATCTGGCTCCCGCAGTTGCGCAGCAGCTGGCATTGGCGACGCTTGACGGCAATGGGTCGCCTTTCGACGTTCTGTCCAGTCGGGAACTGGAGGTGGCGATGATGCTGGTGCGTGGCAAGCCGTTGACCATCATTGGGGAGCAGCTGAATTTGAGCCCCAAGACAGTGTCCACCTACAAGCAGCGATTGATGGAAAAACTGCAGGTGGATCATGTTTTGAGCCTGGCCCATCTGATGACGGTGCATGGCTTGCTCGATTCACCGCATCACCAGGTCGGCAACTGACGGTCGGTAGCTGGCGGGATGCAAGCCAGACACCGGGATTGTGAAAAAAAAACCGGACGCAAGTCCGGTTTTTCTTTTCACGTGTCAGCAGGCCGCGACGTATCAGTCGTTGGCTCCGTGGCCGTGATCATCACTGACGGAAGGAGTCGTTGCCGGCATGCCTTGATCAGCGGTCGTCACCCCCGCCAGTGGCCGCTGGATCAGCAAGTCTCCCTGTTCCGGCTGGGGCACGGCATGGTTTGCGTCCACACCCTCTTCAGAGACGTCAGGCGCCGTGGCGGCTTGCGTGGATTTCACCAGGATTGGCGGCAACTCGTCGTTGATGGTGGTGACATTCAGCCCTGCATCTGATCGCTGCGGCGAATGCGCACCCTCGTCGTGAGCTGACCTGTCGACCACAATCGGCGACGCCGCCGGGGCAGTGTTGACGATGGCGGCCTCAGGGAGAGGGCTTGCCGCCTTCTCCGCCGTGCTGTCGAGAGGTACGCTGATGACTTGTGCCGCCGGAGGCACGATTCCGGCCTTCGGCGTCGCTGCAACCACGGGTTCGGCCGGTGCTTTCACCGTCGGTGCGGAGGGTGCCACCGGCGTCGGCGCGATCGGGCCCGTTTCATCTTCAGCCGCTTCCGGCGACCGCGGCGGATTCGGAATCGGTGGAAGCGTAGGCAGGCTGAAGGACGAGGTGAGGGGCGCGGCTGCGCTGATGGCCGCGGTCATGGTTGCCGCTGCCGGAGTCAGCGAGGGGCTCTTGCCCGGGTCACTGGCGGCATCTTCCGCAGTCTTCCCCACAGGGGAGAGTGGGGCTCTTGGCGTGTCCGCTGCAGATAGCGGTGCAGCGTTGCCGTCTGCGGACGCTGTCGTCGCCATGGCTGCCGGTCTGGCAGACGGTGCCTGTGCTGATTCACGCTGGACAGCCGGCTTGGCGGCCGCTTCGCCAGCGACGGACTCGTCACGGTCTTCGTCGTCGAGCGCCTGAGCCTGCACGGCATCGACGCCGGCGGCGTTCGGTGCGGCTTCACCCTGGCGGCGCCGGCGGCGACCACCGCGGCGACCGCGCCGACGGCGTGACTGACTGCCATCGGCATCGAGCGTCTCTTCAGCGGACTCGGGTGCGGAGGACTCGATCGCTGGCGCCAGCAGTGCCGCTTCCTTGGCTGCATCGTCCAGCGGGGTGGCTCCCGGACGATCGCCGCCCACTCGTGCCTGCCGCTCGGCCTTGGGCTGCTGCGTATTGGGCTTGCGCTCGGCGCGCGCCGGATTCGCCTCGGTGGCTACCGGGCGAGGCTGGCGTTCTGCCTTGGCGGTCTGGCTCTGGGCTTGCGCGGGGCGCTGCTGCGTCTCGTTGTTGCGCTGACGGCTGTTCCGCGCCTGCTGCTGCGCACCTGATTTCACCGTGCCTTGTTGCGATGGCTCGCGCCGCGGCTGCCGGCCTGACGAAGCGCCCTGCGTGCCGCTACCACGGACGGGGCGTTCGGCACGACTACTACTACGGTCGCCGCTCTTGTTGTCGGTGCGCTTGGTGGAGCTCGGTGCTGGCATTTCCGCCCGGGTGCCGCGCATCCAGCCGAACAGGCGCGAAAGGACGCTGCCGGACGGCGATGCGGCGGCCGCGGGTTTACGCGCCGCCGCGGATGCTCGAGCAGGCAGGGCGGGCGTCGGTGCGCTGGTTTCCTCGCGTACCGGGGCGGGGCTTGAGGGCACGATGCCGCTGACTGCCGGCTGCTCGCTACTGCCCAGAGCCTGCCCCATCTTGGGCAGCTCGGCCGTCTCAATGGTGGTCAAGCGCTCGTAGCTGGGCTTGCTGTGCTCGCCCATGTCCGCTTCACGAATGCGCTGGATCTCGATATGCGGGGTCTCCAGCTTTTCGTCGGCGACGATCATGACATGCACCTTGTGGCGCATCTCGATCTCGACCACGCTGGCGCGCTTCTCGTTGAGCAGGAAATTGACGACGCTGGCCGGTGCCTGTACCAGCACCTGACCGGTGTTGTCCTTCATCGCGTGCTCTTCGATCAGGCGCAGGGTCGACAGCGACAGCGATTCAACGCCGCGGATGTGACCATGGCCCTCGCAGCGCGGGCAGACGATCTGGGTCGCTTCACCCAGGCTCGGACGCAGGCGCTGACGTGACATCTCAAGCAGGCCGAAGCGCGAGATGCGCCCGATCTGCACGCGGGCACGATCGAGTTTCAGCGCGTCCTTCAGGCGATCTTCCACTTCGCGCTGATGCTTCGGGCTGTCCATGTCGATGAAGTCGATCACGATCAGGCCGCCGGCATCGCGGATGCGCGCCTGGCGGGCGACCTCCACTGCCGCCTCGCAGTTGGTGTTGAATGCAGTGTCCTCGATGTCGCTGCCCTTGGTCGCCTTCGAGGAGTTGACATCGATGGCAGTCAGTGCCTCGGTCTGATCGATCACGATCGAGCCGCCGGAGGGCAGTCGGACCTGGCGATCAAACGCGCTCTCGATCTGCGTCTCGATCTGGTAGCGGGTGAACAGCGGGGTGTCGTCCTGGTACAGCTTGAGCTTGCGCAGGGCGTTCGGCATCACCTGCTGCATGAACTCGCGCGCATCGTTGTACAGCGTTTCGTCGTCGATCAGGATCTCACCGACATCGCTGCGCAGGTAGTCGCGCAGGGCACGGATGAACAGCTTCGATTCCTGATAGATCAGGAACGGCGCCTTCTGCTTGATGGCCGCCTCGGAGATCGATTTCCACAGGTGCAGCAGGTAGTCGAGATCCCACTGCAACTCCTCGGCATCGCGCCCAAGACCCGCCGTGCGCACGATCAGACCAACATCGTCGGGTACCGTGACGTGCTCAAGGGCTTCCTTCAGCGCCTGCCGATCTTCGCCTTCGATCCGGCGCGAGACGCCGCCGGCTTTCGGATTGTTCGGCATCAGCACCATGTAGCGGCCGGCAAGGCTGATGAAAGTGGTCAGGGCCGCGCCCTTGTTGCCACGTTCCTCCTTCTCCACCTGCACGACGACTTCCTGGCCCTCCTTGAGCAGCTCGCGGATGGTCGCCTTGTGTGGGTCCAGGCCCGGCGTGAAATAGTCGCGGGAGATTTCCTTCACCGGCAGGAAGCCGTGGCGTTCCGCACCGTACTCGACAAAGCAGGCTTCCAGCGAAGCCTCGACACGAGTAATGCGGCCCTTGTAGATATTGGACTTCTTCTGCTCCCGCGAGGGGATTTCGATGTCCAGGTCATACAGGGTCTGGCCATCGACAATGGCCACGCGCAACTCTTCACGCTGAGTCGCGTTGATCAACATACGTTTCATGGTGGTAATCCTCAGCTTGGCCGCGCGTCGCGTGCCGCGGTGGCGCCGTTATGGCGGCCTGCCGAGGATCGCGCCGCTGCGGTTAAGCGGCAAAAATGACGGCACCGTTTCCGGTGTCGGGATGATTCGATCTGCTACGCCTACCGCCCCCGATACCTCATGGCATCGGACAAACGACAGCCCGAACCGTTACGATGAAAGGAAGTCGCGACTGGCTGCCCAAGGCAGCCGGCACAATCCTCGCCGACGTTACGGCGGGCACCCGACCCAATTCAGACATCAATGGGCTGAGTGTGGCGCCCGACCAGTATCCTATTTCAGCAGGTTTTTTTCAATGCAGACGGCAACTTCCCCCGGCGCACCTCAAGGTGTACGTCAAGTCGAGATCGGCCCCGAGCGTGATGGCCAGCGCATCGACAACGCACTGGTGACCATGCTCAAAGGGGTACCCAAGAGCATGATTTACCGGCTGTTGCGTACCGGGCAGGTGCGCGTCAACGGCAAGCGGGCGAAGCCGGATACGCGTCTCACGGCCGGCGATATGCTGCGCATTCCGCCGGTGCGGGTGGCTGAACGGCCCGATCGGCAGGTGCCGCCGGGTGGCCAGGTGGCCCGGGTGGCCGACGCGCTCATTTTCGAGGACAAGCACTTCCTGGTCATCGACAAGCCCGCCGGCGTGGCCAGTCACGGCGGCAGCGGGGTCAGCCATGGCGCGATCGAACTATTGCGCGCGTCGCGACCGCAGGATCACCTGGAGCTGGTGCACCGGCTCGACCGCGATACCAGCGGGGTGCTGGTGTTTGCCAAGACCCGCGCGGGCCTGATCGGGCTGCAGGAAGAGATCCGGGCCGGGAGGGTCACCAAGCAGTACCTGTGCCTGATGCTTGGTCATCCTTCAAAGGCGAAATTCGACGTCAACGCGCCGCTGCTGAAATTCGTGATGCAGGGCGGCGAGCGGATGGTGCGGGTGGCCGACAACGGCAAGCCGTCGCTGACCTTCTTCCGCGAAATGGAGCAATACCCCGGTGCCCGCCTGATGCAGGCCACCCTGGGCAGCGGCCGTACCCACCAGATCCGCGTGCACGCTGCGCATATCGGTCACCCGCTGGCGGGTGATCCGAAATACGGCGACAAGGAAATGAACAAGCGTTTCCGCGAGATGGGGCTGAACCGGATGTTCCTGCACGCCTCGCACATGAGTTTCGAGCTGGAGGACCGCTCCTACAGTTTTTCCACGCCGCTGCCGGATGACCTGAAGACCTTTCTCGACGTGCTTGCCGTCAAGGGCAAGCGGCTGGTCTATTCGCGCGAAAAGTCGCGCACCGACTTCTGATCAGCGCGCCAGCAGACCCTCGACGCGCGCCGCGCAGATGAAGTCGTTCAGCGACAGGCCGCCCACGTCGTGGGTCGACCACAGCAACCGGCAGTGCCCGTACCCTGCCTCGATATCCGGATGATGGTCTTCATGATTGGCCATGAAGCCGACCGCGTTGATGAACCCCAGCGTGTGGTGGAAATTGGCGAATTTGAAATTCTGGCTGATCGACTGGCCGTCGGCGCTCAGCTGCCAGCCCGGTAGCTGCTGCAGCAAGGTGGCGATTTGCGCAGCGTCGAGCGCGTGTTGGCTGCCCTTGCGCGGCTGGCAATGCTGGGTGGCGAGTTCGGTCAAGTTCATGCGGGAATCCTTGGTTGTCGGTGCGAGGGATGCAGCGTCGAAGGTGTGCACAAAAAAGTCAAAAGTGGGCATCGGGACTTAAACAGGACTAAAATGGTGCTG
>JAPHUU010000338.1 GCA_026193555.1 Rhodanobacter sp. | reverse complement strand
GATGGCGCTGGACGCCACGATGGCGCGCGAACTGCTGGGCATGAATCCCCGCCTGGTCGGGGCCTGAAGCGCACCCCGGCATTCCGGTTTGCGCCGCAATCCATTAACTTTCGAGTCTTTGCCCGTTTCCGGCGGGCCACAACCGATCAGCCACGGCACCCACGCAATGACCCACGACTACAAGAGCACGATCAACCTGCCGCAGACGGACTTCCCGATGCGCGGCGACCTGCCCCGGCGCGAGCCGGGCTGGCTGGCCGAGTGGGAGCGGGTCGACCGCTACGCGCAGATCCAGCAGCTCACCGCCGGTCGCGACAAGGTGTTCGTGCTGCACGACGGCCCGCCGTATGCGAATGGCGCGATCCACATCGGCCACGCGGTCAACAAGATCCTCAAGGACATCACGGTCAAGTCCAAGCTGCTGTCCGGGCATCGCGCGCCGTACGTGCCGGGCTGGGATTGCCACGGCCTGCCGATCGAGATTGCGGTGGAGAAGAAATTCGGCAAGCCCGGCGACAAGCTCGACGCCGCCGCGTTCCGCCAGAAGTGCCGTGAATACGCTGCCGAACAGGTCGACACCCAGCGTGCCGATTTCAAGCGGCTCGGCGTGCTCGGTGACTGGCAGCGTCCTTACCGCACGATGGACTTCAGCTACGAGGCGGACATGCTGCGCGCGCTGGCGCGGGTGGTGTCCAACGGCCACGTCATGCGCGGCGCGAAGCCGGTGTACTGGTGCTTCGACTGCGGCTCGGCGCTGGCCGAGGCCGAGATCGAGTACGGCGACAAGGTCTCGCCGGCGGTCGACGTGGCCTACGACGCCGTGGACCCCGATTCGCTGGTCGCGATGTTCGGCGTCGAGGCCGCCGACGTCGCTGCCGCGATCCCGATCTGGACCACCACGCCATGGACGCTGCCGGAAAGCCAGGCGGTGTCGCTGGGCGCGGAGCTGGAATACGCGCTGATCGAAGGCCCGTCGCGCAACGGGCGGCGGCTGTTGCTGGTGATTGCCAGCGCGCTGGTCGACAAGGCGGCACAGCGTTACGGGATCGAACACGCGGTGGTGCTGGGTCACGCCAGCGGCAAGACGCTGGAAGGCCTCAAGCTGCGGCATCCGTTCTATCCGCGCGAGGTGCCGGTGATCCTCGGTGAGCACGTGTCGGACGAGGACGGTACCGGTGCGGTGCACACCTCGCCCGATCACGGCGTCGAGGATTTCCAGGTGGCCCGCGAGTACGGCATCGAGCTGCTCAACTACATCGAGGCGCGCGGCACCTATCGCGCCGACACGCCGGCGGCCGAGGGCCTGGATCTGGCCGGCATGCATATCTGGAAGGCCAACGACGCGATCGTCGAGCTGCTGCGCGCGCACGGCGTGCTGCTGGCGCACGCGAAGATCGAGCACAGCTACCCGAACTGCTGGCGCCACAAGACGCCGGTGATTTACCGCACCACGCCGCAGTGGTTCATTTCGATGGAGCAGGCGAAGCTGCGCGAGACTGCGCTGACCGCGATCAAGACCGTACGCTGGGTGCCGGGCTGGGGCGAGGAGCGCATCGCCGGCATGGTTGCCGGGCGGCCGGACTGGTGCATCTCGCGCCAGCGCACCTGGGGCGTGCCGATCGCGCTGTTCGTGCACAAGGCCACCCAGGAGCCGCATCCGGATTCGGTCGAGCTGCTGGAGCAGGTCGCACAGAAGGTCGAGCAGGGCGGCGTCGATGCCTGGTTCTCGCTGGACCCGGCCGAGCTGCTTGGCGACGAGGCGGACGATTACGAGAAGGTCACCGACGTGCTCGACGTCTGGTTCGATTCGGGCGTGACCCATTTCACGGTGATCGCGCAGCGTCCGGAGCTGCACCAGGGCACGGCGGCGCACTACAAGGTGATGTACCTGGAAGGCTCGGACCAGCATCGCGGCTGGTTTCACTCGTCACTGCTGGCCTCCTGCGCGATGCACGGCCAGGCGCCATACCGCCAGGTGCTGACCCACGGCTTCACGGTCGATGCAAAAGGCATGAAGATGTCCAAATCGGTCGGCAACGTGGTCGCGCCGATCAAGGTAACCAATACGCTCGGCGCCGACATCCTGCGCCTGTGGGTGGCGTCCACCGACTAT
>JAPHUU010000115.1 GCA_026193555.1 Rhodanobacter sp. | reverse complement strand
GGGCTCTCAACGCCGATCTGGTCAGCTACGATCTGGTGTTTGCCCGGCTGGATCTCCCCAAGGGTGCCGCCCTGCTGGCAGCGCTGGTGATCGGCTGGCTGCTCGGTGGCGTTACCGCCTGGCTGGGCGTGAGTTCACGCCAGCGGATGCTGCGTCGCAAGCAGCTGCGCAGCGCCGCCGACAAGAAGAAGCCGGTTAGCCCATGAGCAATCTGCTTGCGCTGGTTCCGTTGTTGCCAGCAGCTTTTGCCCTGGGATGGTGGACCTCCCGCCGGATCGCGGCGCATCGGTCGGGGGCCGAGGTAAGCGAGCTGTCCTCGGACTACTTTCGCGGCCTCAACTATCTGCTCAACGAGGAGCAGGACAAGGCGATCGAGGTTTTCCTGCGGCTGGCCGAATACAACCGCGACACGGTCGAAACCCATCTGGCGCTGGGCAATCTGTTCCGTCGCCGCGGCGAGGTGGAGCAGGCGATCAGGCTGCATCAGCATCTGGTCTCGCGTCCAGGCCTGTCTGACGAGATGAAGACGGTGGCCTTGCTCGAGCTGGGCGAGGATTACATGCGTGCCGGCCTGCTGGATCGTGCCGAAGCACTGTTTTCCGATCTGGTGGCGATGGATGCGCACGCCCCGTCCGCGCTGCGTCACCTTGTCGCGATCTACCAGCACGAGCGCGACTGGCACAAGGCCATCGAACATGCACGTCGGCTGGAAGTGATGACTGGCGAGGATGAGGCGCCGATGATTGCGCAGTTCTATTGCGAACTGGCCGATCGCGCCCGTCAGCATGGAGCCCACGGCGAGGCACGTGACTATCTGGACAAGGCTTTCGAATGTCAGCCTGACTGTGTCCGCGCCTTCATGTTGACTGGCCGGTTGCAGTCCGAGAATGGCCACCATGACGATGCAGTGAACGCTTACGAGGCAGCAGTCAACGCGGACAGTGCCTTCACTCCCGATATCCTTCCGCCGCTACTCAACAGCTACGCACGCTCGCAACAGATGGCGCGTGCCGAGGGCTTTCTGCGCGACATGCTGGGTCGTTACCACGGAGTGTCTCCGGTGCTGGCACTGACCGATCTCTATCGGAAGCGTGATGGCGAGCGGGCCGCGATCGATTTTCTGACCGCGCAATTGCGTCAGCGTCCCTCGGTTCGGGGCCTGATGGCGCTGATCGACTCGACCATGGACAAGATCGAGGGCGAGGCGCGCGAGAATTTCCTGATCCTGCGCGATCTGACGCGAAAATTGCTGGAAGGCCAGGCCATGTACCGTTGCAGTCGTTGCGGTTTCGGCGCCAAGGCACATCATTGGCAATGTCCCAGCTGCAAGAGCTGGAGCACGATCCGCCCGATTCACGGCGTCGCCAGCGAGTGAGATGAGGATGTGGGTCGCCATCGGATGGGTACTGACCGCTTTGCTGATTGCCTTGGTGCTGGTGCGCACCGCGATCGGCTACGCCTACCGTCGTGGCATGCTCGATCAGCCCGGTCAGCGCCGGTCGCATATTGTGCCGACGCCGCGGGGCGGCGGTATCGGAGTGGTCCTGGCCACGTTGCTCTGTGTGCCTGGCGCACTATGGTGTTCGCCTCATGGCTGGCCGGGCTCGGTGGTGCTTGGATTGGCCGGCGCGCTGGTGCTGGTGGCAGCGGCCGGATGGTGGGACGATCACCGCCCTCTGCCCGTGCTGCCGCGTCTGGGCATCCAGATACTTGGCGTGGTCTGGTTTTCCCTGGGGCTGCTATCCGGTGACCTGTCCTTGTGGTGGTTGCCGCTGCTGCTGGTTGCCGGCGTCTGGAGCATCAACTTGCACAATTTCATGGATGGCATCGATGGTCTGCTCGCCCAGCAGACGATCTTCGTGGCCAGTGGCCTGACCCTGCTGGCATGGATGGAAGAGCAGCCGGAACTGGCCATCGCCACCGCCAGCCTGGCGGCCGCCACGCTGGGTTTCTGGTGGTACAACCGGACACCGGCAAGGATTTTCATGGGTGACGTGGGCAGCGGCAGTATCGGTCTTCTGATCTTCGCTTTCAGCGCCATGCTGTGGCGGCTGGATCATGGCCTGGCAGCGGCAGCGCTGATCCTGTCGTCGAGTTTTCTGGTGGATGCGGGGCTGACCTTGCTGACGCGAATGTGGCGCGGAAGGCGATGGCATGCGGCGCACCGCGAGCACCTTTATCAGTGGCTGGTGCGCAGTGGAGGAACCCATGCCGGGACGGATGCGGTCTATCTGGCCTGGAATCTGCTGATCGCAGCGCCGGGTGCCTGGTTGGCTGCCAGTCATCAGCAGGCGGCATTACCGACTACCATCGTCGTCTACTTGATCGCGGCAGCTGCATGGCTGACGCTGAAACGTCGGTGCCTGCGACGAAAATTGCCCGGAGGTGGTCATGTCGCTGCGTAAACTTGTCGGCGTCATTCATCCGCGCATTGCCGTGGTTATTCATGATCTGGCGATGGCGGCAGTGGCCTGGTGGCTCGCCAAACTGCTGCGCTACATGCTGCGGCCGGACGAGGTCGTCAGCTTCATGGCGCTGGAATTTCCGATCGTGTTGGTGGTGCAGGGCCTGATCTTCCGCATGACCGGGCTGTACAAGAGTGTGTGGCGCTTTGCCAGTCTGCCGGACCTGTGGAACATTCTGCGTGGGGTAGTGCTCGGGTCCGTGGCGATCGGGCTGTCGTTGTTTCTGTATAGCCGGCTCGAGGGTGTGCCGCGGTCGGTCTTGCTGCTCTACCCGATCTTGCTGGCGGTGCTGCTGGGTGGGCCACGGCTGGCCTATCGGTTCTGGAAGGATAGTCGCAGCGACCTGTTCCAGAACAAAAAGGTAAAGCGGGTGCTGATCGTGGGTGCCGATCGTGCCGGTGAAGTGCTCTCGCGGGACCTGAAACGGGACAGCCGCTACTCAGTCGTCGGCTTCGTCGATGACACTGCCGGTCTTCGCGGTGCCAGCATCAACGGCAAGCCGGTACTGGGTCGGCTGGATCAGTTGCCGGAAGTGTCACGCGAGGCCGCGGTCGAGATGCTGTTGATCGCACTACCGGCAGCATCGACCACCGAAATGCGGCGCGTGGTGTCGTTGTGCGATGCCACTGGATTGCCGTACCGAACCGTGCCGCGGCTCGACGACGTGGTTGCCGGACGGGCGCAGTTCAACCAGATCAAGGAAGTGGCGATCGAGGATCTGCTTGGCCGCGACGCGGTCGAGCTGGACTGGACCTCGATCCGCGAAACGTTGACCGGGCGTCGGGTGCTGGTGACCGGTGGCGGCGGATCGATCGGTGCAGAGCTGTGCCGGCAGGTCGCGCGGCTCGGTGCACAGTCGCTTACCGTGGTCGAGCAGAGCGAGTACAACCTGTACCGCATTTCGCAGGAGCTGCGCGCGAACTTTCCGGAACTTATCCTCGAGGCGATTCTCGCCAATTGCGGCGATCAGCCGGCGATGCACAAGGCATTCGTGGAGACGCAGCCGCAGGTCGTCTTCCACGCGGCGGCCTACAAGCATGTGCCGATGCTCCAGGGCCAGCTGCGCACAGCATTTCGAAACAACGTGCTGGCCACGCGCACAGTCGCCGACCTGGCACGTGAGGTGGGTGTCGAATGCTTCGTGCTGATCTCCACCGACAAGGCAGTGAACCCGACCAGCGTGATGGGTGCCTGCAAGCGCGTGGCCGAGATCTATTGCCAGAATCTCAATGCGCATGCAGATACCCGTTTCATTACCGTGCGTTTCGGCAACGTGCTGGATTCGGCCGGCTCGGTCGTGCCGCTGTTCCGTCGACAGATCCGCGAAGGCGGCCCGGTCACGGTGACCCATCCGGAGATATCCCGCTACTTCATGACGATTCCCGAAGCCTGTCAGCTGATCCTGCAGTCGGCGAGCATCGGCAAGGGTAGCGAGATATTTGCCTTGGACATGGGTGAGCCGGTGAAGATCCGCGATCTTGCCGAGCAGATGATCCGTCTGGCAGGCAAGAAGCCGGGCGGGGACATTCCGATCGTGTATACCGGACTTCGTGCCGGCGAAAAGCTGTTCGAGGAGCTGTTCCATCCACTGGAAAACTACAGCGCCACCGAACACGCCAAGATTTTCCTGGCACAACATCGCGAAGTGTCGTGGGACTTGCTGCAGGCCATGCTGAACAATGCAGCCGAGGCGGTTGCCAAATTCAATGAAGAGGAACTTCGACGCTGCGTGTCGAACCTGCTGCCTTCGTTTCGCTGGAGTGAGGTGGCACAGCCGGACAACGTGGTGTCGATCCGCCGCATCAATCCGGAGAAGAGCGAGTGAGCAAGCCTTTGCGCAAGGTGGTCTTTCCCGTGGCAGGACTGGGTACGCGCTTCCTGCCTGCGACCAAGGTCGTGGCCAAGGAGATGTTGCCGGTACTCGACAAGCCGCTGATCCAGTATGCGGTGGACGAGGCCGTCGATGCCGGCGCC
>JAPHUU010000005.1 GCA_026193555.1 Rhodanobacter sp. | reverse complement strand
TGGCAACAGGTGTCATGCAGCTGTCTGCAAGGTCGCTGCGGAAGCGGCATGACGTTCTGCTAATCTTCACGGCTGCCGGCGCGCGGTCTGCGGTCGGACGTCATGCACACCATTGTCAGTAGAGGATTCCATGTCGCTTACCCCGGCCCGCACCATGCCCGGCGTGCTCGAGCTGCTGCCGCTCGACCAGATCGCGTTCCAGCGCATGCTCGACGTGATCCGCCGCAACTACGAGCGTTTCGGCTTCCTGCCGATCGAGACGCCGGTGATCGAGTATTCCGATGTGCTGCTGACCAAGACCGGTGGGGAGACCGAGCGCCAGGTGTATTTCGTGCAGTCCACCGGTGCGCTGAACGCGGCCAGCAAGGTTGACGAGGGCATGCCCGAACTGGCGCTGCGTTTCGACCTCACCGTGCCGCTGGCGCGCTATGTGGCCGAGCATGAGCGCGACCTGAGCTTCCCGTTTCGGCGTTACCAGATGCAGCGCGTGTACCGCGGCGAGCGGGCGCAGCGTGGACGCTTCCGCGAGTTCTACCAGTGCGACATCGACGTGATCGGCAAGGACAGTCTGTCGGTGCGCTACGACGCCGAGATTCCGGCGGTGATTTACAGCGTGTTCCGCGAACTGGCGATCGGTCCGTTCACCATCCAGCTCAACAACCGCAAGCTGATGCGCGGCTATTTCGAGAGCCTCGGCATCGTCGACAGCGAGCAGCAGATGCTGGTGCTGCGCGAGGTCGACAAGCTGGACAAGCGCGGCGCCGACTACGTGCGTGACACCTTGACGGGCGATGCGTTCGGCTTGAGCGCCGAAGTGGCACGGAAGATCCTGGCCTTCGTGCAGGTGCGTTCGACCTCGCTGCAGGATGCCTACGACAAACTGGATGCGCTTGGCGCGGGGCCGCAGGCGATGGAGCAGGGCCGCGACGAATTGCGCGAGGTGCTTGGCCTGATCGATGCGTTCGGTGTGCCCGAAACCCATTACGCGCTGAACCTGTCGATCGCCCGCGGCCTGGACTACTACACCGGCACCGTCTACGAGACCACGCTCAACGAGCACCCGCAGATCGGCTCGATCTGCTCGGGCGGCCGCTACGAGAACCTGGCCAGCCAGTACACCAAGTCGCAGCTGCCCGGTGTGGGCATCTCGATCGGCCTGACTCGCCTGTACTGGCAATTGCGTGATGCCGGCTTGATCAGCACGGCGACCAGCACGGTCGACGTGCTGGTGACGCAGATGGATGCGGCGCAATTGCCGGCCTATCTGGCGCTGGCCAGCGAACTGCGCGGCGCCGGCATCGCCACCGAGGTGGTGCTGGAAGGCAGCAAGCTGGGCAAGCAGTTCAAGTACGCCGATAGGGCGGGCATCCGCTTCGTGATCGTGCTGGGTGAGGACGAGCTCGCCAAGGGCGTGGTCACGGTGAAGGATCTGCGCCGCGAGGATCAGTTCGAGGTGGTGCGCGCCGACCTGGTCAAGACCTTGCGGGTGGAACTGGAGCAGGCCGCGGCGATGGGTTGAGGACATCCTCTGGCGGCAGTGCGGACGGGAGGAGCAGCTAGCGCGCTCTCGCCATGGCAGCATCCGATCATTCATATTCAAGCGAGGCAGCAGTGAGCCACACCGACACCATCGTTCTCGACGGCAACAGCCTCACGCGCGCGCAGCTGGTCGCGGTAGCGCGTCATGACCGCAAGGTCTCGCTCGCACCATCGGGGCTTGAGCGCGTGCAGCGCGCGGCCGACTTCCTGGCCGACAAGGTCAGTTGCGGCGAGCCGATCTACGGCGTCACCACCGGCTTCGGCAGCAACGCCGACAAGCTTCTGGGCGCGCACCGGTTGCGCGACGAACTTCCGGATGGCAACCCCGACCGGCCCGAAGGAACGTTGCTGGAGGAACTGCAGCACAATCTGATCATCACCCACGCGGTGTGCGTCGGTAAGCCGTTTGCCGAAGATGTGGTGCGAGCGATGTTGCTGATCCGCATCAACACGCTGATGCGCGGCCATTCGGGTATCCGCGTGGGCACGCTGCAGGCCTTGGCCGCGATGCTCAATGCCGGCGTGGTACCGGTGGTGCCGGAGAAGGGTTCGGTCGGTGCCAGCGGCGACCTGGCGCCACTGTCGCATCTGGCGATCGTGCTGCTGGGCGCTGGCGAGGCGTTCTATCGCGGCGA
>JAPHUU010000424.1 GCA_026193555.1 Rhodanobacter sp. | reverse complement strand
GCCTCAATGTGCTGATCAACTGCGCCGGCATCCTCGGCGCCGGCCGCGTGCTGGGCAAGGAAGGCGCGATGCCGCTGGCGAACTTCGCCACCACGGTGATGGTGAACCTGGTCGGCAGCTTCAACGTGGCCAAGGCGGCCGCCGCGCTGATGCAGGGCAACGAGGCGGGTGAGGACGGCGAGCGCGGCGTGATCATCAACACCGCCAGCGTCGCCGCCTACGAGGGCCAGATCGGCCAGGCCGCCTACTCGGCGTCGAAAGGCGGCGTGGTCGGCATGACTCTGCCGATGGCCCGCGAACTGGCCCGTTTCGGCATCCGCGTGGCGACAATCGCGCCGGGCATCTTCTGGACCCCGATGGTGGACGGCATGCCCGAAGCGGTACAGCAGTCGCTCAGCGCCTCGATCCCGTTCCCCTCACGACTGGGTCAGCCGAACGAGTACGCCGACACCGTGGCGTTCATCCTCGGCAACCGCTACATCAATGGCGAGACGATCCGCCTTGATGGCGGGGTTCGGTTGCAGCCCAAATAAGCAGGGAACAGGGAACGGGGAACAAAGGCCAAAGCGAAAAGCCTCGATGGCCGGCTCTTTCCGTTCCCGGCTCCCCGCTCCCCGTTCCCCGGAATTTCATCCCGTCATCCCAACTCCGAGTCAGCCCATGAAAGCTTCCGACGTCAAGAAAGGCAATGTGGTCGAACACGACGGCACCGTCTATCAGGTGCGCGACATCGAACGCAGCTCGCCCAGCGCACGTGGCGGTAACGTCACGTTTCGTTTCACCCTGTATTCGATCCCCGGCGGGCGCAAGTTCGACCTCAGCCTGCGCGCCGATGACGACCTGCGCGAGATGGATCTGATCCGCCGCGCCGCGAACTTCTCGTACATGGACGGCGACGCGTTCGTGTTCATGGATGCCGAGGATTACACCCAGTACCTGCTCTCGCCCGAACTGGTCGGCGACAACGCCGGTTATATCGTGGAAGGCATCGAGGGCTACTACGTGCAGGTGATCGACGATGTGCCGGTCGGGCTGCAGGTGCCGAGCAGCGTGGTGCTGACCGTGGTCGATACCGCACCGGAAATGAAGGGCTCCAGCGCCACCAAGCGCAACAAGCCGGCCAAGCTCAATACCGGAGTGGAAATCCAGGTCCCCGAGTACGTCAGCAACGACGAGAAAGTGTGGGTGAATACGCTCACCGGCGAGTTTGCCGGCCGCGCCTGATTCGTTTGCACGAGGCGCGGCGACGCCTCGCGTGCGTCAGGCCCGGGCGAGGCCGGATGGCGGATGGCGGCCCGCCATGACCGGCTGCTTGCCCCTGTCCCGAAGGCGGGAGGGTACGCGCCGCATGCTGCCGTGCCCGATCCGCGCCCGTCACCGGCCTGAAACGCCCCGGCGGCGGCGGCGCACAGGCGCGACGCCGTCGCGCAGAGGTTTTACACTGCAGCGATGCTGAAGATCGATTCCCACGCGCACATCCTGCCCCGCGACTGGCCAAACCTGGCGGCCAAGTACGGCGACGAGCGCTTTCCGGTGATGACTCATAGCGACGACCGCCACCGCATCTACAAGGACGGCCGCTTCTTTCGCGAAGTGTGGGATTCGGCATTCGACCCGCAGATGCGCATCGACGACTACGCCCGCTTCGGAGTGGGCGTGCAGGTGATCTCGACCGTGCCGGTGCTGTTCTCGTACTGGGCGCCGGGCCATCAGGCGCTGGAACTGCATCGCCATCTGAACAACCACATGGGCGAGCTGTGCCGCGATTACCCGCGCCACTACGCCGGCATCGGCACGGTGCCGCTGCAGGCGCCGGGGCTGGCGGTCCGTGAACTGGAGCGCTGCATCGACGAGCTGGGCCTGCAGGGCGTGCAGGTCGGCTCGCATTGCGGCGACTGGAACCTTGATGCGCCGGAGCTGTTCCCGTTCTTCGAGGCGGCGGCGGATCTGGGCGCCGCGGTGCTGGTGCATCCGTGGGACATGATGGGCGCGGCCAGCATGCCGAAGTACTGGATGCCGTGGCTGGTCGGCATGCCGGCCGAGCAGGCGCGCGCCGCCTGCTGCCTGGCCTTCGGCGGCGTGCTGGAGCGGCTGCCGAAGCTGCGCGTGATGCTGGCCCATGGCGGCGGCAGCTTCCCCTCGACGATCGGCCGCATCGAGCATGGCTTCAAGATGCGTCCGGACCTGGTCGCCACCGACAACCCGCGCAACCCGCGCGAATACCTCAAGCGGTTCTACTTCGACTCCTGCGTGCACGACGACCGGGCGCTGCGCTATCTGCTGGATGTGACAGGTGTCGAGCAGGTGATGCTCGGCACCGACTATCCTTTCCCGCTGGGCGAGCAAGAGCCCGGCAGTGGCATCGAGGCACTGGATCTGGACGATGTCGCCCAGGCCCGGTTGTTCCACGGTACCGCGCTCGAATGGCTGGGCCTGCCCCGGCATCGCTTCGCCCCCGCCCCCAACTTCCCGGAGTCAGCATGAGCTTCCTGCGCACAACCGCCTGCATCGCCATCGGCCTCGGCACCACCCTGCTGCTGGCCGGCATCGTCCACGCCACCGACGTCAGCATGGCCGACGGCACGGTCAACTTCCGCACCCCGGACAGTTGGCTGGGCATCATGGAAACCCAGGGTGACCCGGAAGTGCGCGTGTTCCAGGTGCCCGACCCCTCGCTCACCGGCAAGGTCAGCCTCGCTCGCATCTCGGTGACGGTGAAACAGGCCGCCGACGTCAGCAGCTTCAACCAGTACAAGGCCGAGGCCGACGCAAAGGCGCTGTCGCTGCCCGGCTACAAGGTCAAGCCGGTGCCGCCCGGCCCGAACAGCAACTTCTACACGGCCACCGAAAACGGCGTCCAGTTCAGCTATGTCGAGCACTACTGGTTCAAGAACGGCCATGCGATCCAGCTGCGTTGCGTGAGGCCCACCGAGACGCTGGCCGGCGCCGCGTGGAAAACCGCATTCGACAAGGGCTGCGACGCGATCGCCGCCGAGCTGAAGTAATCCGCCCACTCCGTCACGGCGGGATCGGCCGTCGTCGATCCCGCCCAAACTGCCGCACAGGACCCAAGGCCATGCCCGATTACCAGGCCACCGCCGACTGGGCCCGCGCCCGGGACGCCGCCGACCCGCTGCGCGCGTTCCGCGGCGAGTTTCTGATCCCGCCGCACGAAGGGCGCGACAGTGTCTATTTCTGCGGCAACTCGCTGGGCCTGCAGCCGCGCGCCGTGAGGGACGCGGTCAACGCCGAACTCGACTACTGGGCCGAGCTGGCCGTGGAAGGCCACTTCAAGGGCCGCCTGCCGTGGATGGATTACCACGAGTATGTGCGCGACGACCTCGCCGCCATCGTCGGCGCGCAGCCGTCCGAAGTGGTGGCGATGAACACGCTGGGGGTGAACCTGCACCTGATGATGGTGAGCTTCTATCGCCCCACTACCGAGCGTCCGGCGATCCTGATCGAGGCCGGCGCGTTTCCCACCGACCGCTACGCGGTGGAGTCGCAGGTCCGCTTCCACGGCTTCGATCCGGCCACAGCCTTGATCGAGCTGCAGGCCGACGAACCGAACGGCACCATCTCGATGCAGGCGATCGAGCGCACGCTGGCCGAACACGGCTCGCGCATCGCGCTGGTGATGCTGCCCGGCGTGCAGTACCGCAACGGGCAGGCGTTCGACCTCAAGGCGATCACCGAACTGGCTCACCCCCACGGCTGCGTGGTCGGCTTCGACCTCGCCCACGCGGTCGGCAACCTGCCGCTGCAGCTGCACGACAGCGGTGCCGACTTCGCGATCTGGTGCAGCTACAAATATCTCAACAGTGGCCCCGGCGCGGTCGGCGGCGCGTTCGTGCATCAGCGCCACGCCACTGCCACGCTGCCGCGCTTTGCCGGCTGGTGGGGCCACGACAAGACCACCCGCTTCCAGATGGGCCCGCAGTTCGTGCCCACGCCTGGCGCCGATGGCTGGCAGCTGTCGAACCCGCCGATCCTGGCGCTGGCGCCGCTGCGGGTGTCGCTGCAGCTCTTCCGCCGTGCCGGCATGGATCGCCTGCGCGCGAAGTCGCTGCAACTCACCGGCTACCTGGAGTGGCTGGTGCAGACCCGACTGGCCGACGTGCTGGAAGTCGTCACGCCAGCCGATCCCGCCCGCCGGGGAGCGCAGCTGTCGATCCGCGTGAGCGGCGGCCGCGCCCGCGGCCGCGCCCTGTTCGAGTACCTGATGGAGCACGGCGTCATCGGCGACTGGCGCGAACCGGACGTGATTCGCATTTCGCCCGCACCGCTGTACAACCGCCTCGCGGATTGCCTGGCCTTTGCCGAGGCGGTACGGAACTGGAGTCGGGCGGCCTGACGCGAGGATATCTCGACAGGACAGTTTTCGCTGTCCGTTCCCTGCCCCGCTTGCGCCGTGCCCATCCAGCATGGCGTGCCGCAACACACACTTCGGCGTTGAGGAAACGCGCACGCTTCGCGCGCGTCTCCCTGCCTTTGCCCGAGCGCAGCCTCAGCCTAGAAGTAGTAGCCGAAATTGATGTTGAAGCGATGCTCGACCTTGCCGTCGCCCGCCATGCTGCCGCCAATGAAGGGCTGGTTGCGCGCAGTGACGAAGTCAAAGTACGTGAACAGGTCACCCGCTGCTACGGAGACGCCGCTGACGTTCATCCAGGTATGCGCCAAGCCGCCGGATTTGTGGTTGACCGTGGAATAGTCGTTGTAGAACGTGAGCGCGCTGATCGGCCCCCACGACACCGGCAGCTTGTACGCGACGTTGCCGGTATAGCTGTTGGCGCGAGCGGCGATGCTGTCGAAGAAGTGATAGGCGCCCACGGCCAGGCGCGTTGCCCCACCGTCAACCGCATAATCGTAGCGCAGCGCCTGCAACTGCAGGTTCCACGGGCCGCGATCGGCATTCATGTGCAGCGCATAAGCATCGTAGTGCCCCACGCTCATGGCACTCGACTGCAGCGAACCATGCAAACCGGAAGCACCAATCTCGATGCTGGTATCGCCACCGGGTTTGAACGTGTATGCCACACGTGCCGCCGCCGTGTTGGCGGTACCTATCGGATTGGCGGGGTTGGCGTAAATGCCCTCACCGAGCGAACGGGACCCGACGACATTGTAGGTATAGCTGTCCGAACGATTGCCGACGTAGCCATCAACACCACCCATGGAATCGTTCTTGAAGAACGCCAGTTGCACATTCCACGGGTCAGACGAAAAAATGTACTTCGCACCCATGGCATAGCTGTCTTCCAGGCCCAGATAGTAGTTCGAGCTGAAGAAATAATTGTGTGAGTCGAACGGCTGCACACCAAATGGCAGCTTGGTCAGACCCAATCGACCCTCGGACGAATCGGAGAACTTGT
>JAPHUU010000119.1 GCA_026193555.1 Rhodanobacter sp. | reverse complement strand
TTCGGCGAGATGCGCTGGACCTTCGCGCCGCGTCAGCGGCTGATCGCCGGCGCCCGCCTCGACCAGGCCGACACTCACGGCTACGCGCTGGCTGCGGCCAACGTAGCCAGCGGCATGGGTGGCATGCCGGCGACCACGACGACCGTCGCGGCCAACCGCACCTCCACGCTGCCGGCTGGCTTCCTGCGCTACGAGCGGGACTTGAGCGGCACCTCAGCCACATTCTATGCCGGCCTGGGTCACGTGGCCCGATTCCCCGATTACTGGGAATTGTTCGGCCAGCATGTGGACACGTCGCTGACCAGCTTCAAGACGCTCGCGGCGGAAAAAACCACCCAGCTCGACGTCGGCCTGCAGTACCACGATGCCCGCATGAAAGCATGGGTTTCCGGCTACGTCGGCGTGGTGAATGACTTCATCCTGATGCGCTACCCGGCGACGGCCATGGGTACCGGCAGCGCCGCGAACGTACAGGCCCGCATCGCCGGCGGCGAGGCCGGCGTGACCTACGCCTTCTCGGCACACTGGAAGGGCGACGCCACGCTGGCCTACGCATGGGGTGAAAACCGCACCGAGCATCGACCGCTGCCGCAGATGCCTCCGCTGGAGGTGCGTCTCGGCCTTGTCTACGAGCATGCCGACTGGTCGGTGGGCGGACTCTGGCGACTGGCCAACGGGCAACATCGCGTGGCGGTGGGCGAAGGCAATATCGTTGGCAAGGACCTCGGGCCCAGTGGCGGATTCGGCGTGTTCTCGATCAATGGCGGCTATCGCCTGAGCCGCCGCCTCACCCTCACCGCCGGCATCGACAACCTGTTCGACAAGACCTATGCCGAACACATCAACGCCGCGCCACCGGCTCTGGCCGGGTACTCCGTCACCACCCGCGTCAATGAACCCGGTCGCACCGGCTGGCTGAGCCTCGCCCTCAGCCTCTGAATCGACCGCGAACGTCGACCGGTCGGTTCGCGTGACGCCAACCGATCGGTCGACCACCTGCGCGGCGGTCGCATGCCGGCAGAACACGATTCACGGCTTGTCGTGTCCCCGCCCTCGCGGCGACGGCGGCGCGGCATGGTCCCCGCCCGGGGCATCAAAGGACCGCGGATAACGGGCGATCGTGGTGCGCATGCTGGCGATCGGATGGATCGAGCTTCAGCGCACGCGCGGCGCGAGCATGCCAAACCGTGTGTGCGACCCAGGGCCGCGCGCCAGCGATTGGCAGCGCCGGGTGATTGATCCAAATCAGGGCAGGCATGGTCGGCACCCGCCAAGATGCGCACTGCGCAACTTTCGAGGAACGTGTCTATGCAACTGGTCTGTCCGGCTGGCAACCTGCCGGCGCTACAGGCGGCGATCGACGCCGGCGCGGATGCGGTCTACGCGGGCTTGCGCGATCAGACCAACGCGCGAGCGTTCCCCGGCCTCAACTTCAACGACGCGGAACTGCATGCGGGCATCGCCTATGCCCATGCCCGCGGGCGCAAGGTCTATCTGGCGCTGAACACCTATCCGGACAGCGCCCGGCTGGCGCAATGGTTCGCGGCGGTGGACAAGGCAGCCGAGTTCGGTTGCGACGCGATCATCGCCGCCGAGATGGCGGTGCTCGACTACGCCACCCGCACCTATCCAGCATTGGCACGGCACCTGTCGGTGCAGGGCTCGGCGACGACGGCGCCGGCACTGCGCTACATGCACGAACGCTTCGGCATCAGCCGCGCGGTGCTTCCGCGGGTATTGTCGCTGCAGCAGGTGGAGCGATTGTGCGAGAAATCGCCGGTGCCGCTGGAGGTGTTCGCGTTCGGCAGTCTGTGCATCATGGTCGAGGGCCGTTGCCAGCTCTCCAGCTACGTCACCGGCGCTTCGCCGAATCGCCACGGTGTGTGCTCGCCGGCGAAGTTCGTGCGCTGGGAGGAACACGGCGACGGCGGCCGCAGCGTGCGCTTGAACGACGTCCTGATCGATCGATTCGATCCGCAGGAGCCCGCCGGCTACCCGACCGTGTGCAAGGGTCGCTTCGACGTGGGTGGCGAGACCTTCCACGCACTGGAGGAACCGACCAGCCTCAACACGCTGGAATTGCTGCCGCAGCTGGCCAGGGCCGGGGTGGCCGCATTGAAGATCGAGGGCCGCCAGCGCGGCGTGGCCTATGTCGGTTCGGTAACCCGCACCTGGCGCGATGCACTGGATCGTTACCGCGCATCACCCGCGGATTGGCAACTGCAGGCCGACTGGCAGCGTTCGCTGTCGGCGCATGCCGAGGGTCACCAGACCACGCTCGGCCCCTATCACCGTCGCTGGCATTGAACCGATGAATACGCTGAAACTGAGTCTGGGTCCGCTGCAGTATTTCTGGCCGCGCGAGCGCACCCTGGCGTTCTACCGCGAGGCGGCGCAGTGGCCGCTCGACATCATCTATCTCGGTGAAACCGTGTGCAGCAAGCGACGCGAGCTGGGCACGCGTGACTGGCTCGCCCTGGCCACCGAGACGGCCGCCAGCGGCAAGCAGGTCGTGCTGTCCTCGCTGGCGCTGATCGAGGCGGAGTCCGAACTCGGCGCGCTGCGCCGGCTGGTCGACAACGGCGACTGCTGGATCGAGGCGAACGATCTTTCCGCGGTGCAGCTGTGCCGCGAGCGCAAGGTGCCGTTCGTCGCCGGCCCCTCGCTCAACGTCTACAACCACCGGGCGCTGGCGCTGCTGATCGAGGACGGCCTGCGGCGCTGGGTCCCCGGCGTGGAACAGGGCGAAACCCTGCTGCGCGAGCTGCGTGCGGCGATGCTCGCCGAAGGCCATGCGATGCCCGAACTGGAGGTGATTGCGTTCGGCCGCTTGCCACTGTCCTATTCGGCACGCTGCTTCACCGCCCGCGCGCTGGACGTGGCCAAGGACCAGTGCGAATTCCGCTGCATCGAATACCCCGACGGCATGCCGCTGGCCACGCGCGAGGGCAAGCCGTTCCTGCGCATCAACGGCATCCAGATCCAGGGCGAGGAAGTCACCGACCTGGGACCCGAACTGCCTGCCTTGCGCGAACTGGGTGTGGACGTGCTGCGCCTGTATCCGCAGGTAGACGGCATGGTCGATGTGGTGACCCATTTCGACCAGGCCCGGCAGTCAATGCAGGCACCGCCACGGATCGGTTCCCGCAACGGCTACTGGCACGGCGAACAGGGCATGCGGCTGGCCGGCGTGCCGGGCTAGACGTCGGCGCCACCGACCACCGGCGGACGCGCACTTCAGTTGGCGTACCACAGCACCGCGAAGAAGTGGCAGGTGGTGCCAGCGAGCACGAACAGATGCCAGATGAAATGGCTGTAGCGCAGCTTTTCGTCGAGCACGAAAAACACCACACCCAGGGTGTAGGCCAGCCCACCGGCCAGCAACCAGATCAGGCCGCCGGCCGCCATGTGCAACCACAGCGGCCGGATCGCGATCAGCGCCACCCAGCCCATGCCGACATACAGCAGGGTGGACACGCGCGGAAACCGCATGCCGACCATTGCCTTGAACAGCAGCCCGGCCAGGGCCAGGCTCCAGATCACGCCCAGCATGGTCCAGCCCACTCCGCCTCGCAGCACGCCCAGCGCGATCGGCGTGTAGGTTCCGGCGATCAGCAGGTAGATCGCCGCATGATCCAGCGCCCGGAAGATCGCCTTGAGCCGCTGGTGCGCGATCGCGTGGTACAGCGTGGACGCCAGATACAGAAGAATCGCGCTGCTGCCGAAGATCGTCGCCCCCACCACCGCCGACACGCCGCCAGCGCGCGCGGCGTGCAGGATCAGCACCGGCAGGCCGGCGATCGCCAGCAACAGGCCCAGTCCGTGGCTGACGCTGTTGGCGATTTCCTCGCCGAGCGTCTGCTGCGTCATGGTGCTGGCTGGCATGGCGGACATCAGGTCGTGGCAGCTCCGGAATGTGCGGAAGGAACCGGACTCCGCGCGGACTCCGCGGCCGGCGACCATCCGTGCAAACCGCACCGCCGCACGCAGCGATGCGGGCAGTGGCCGTTACACCCGCGCGAACACCAGGCTGCCGTTGGTGCCGCCGAAGCCGAAGCTGTTCGACATCACCGTGTTCAGCTTGGCCTCGCGGCTCTCGCGCAGGATCGGAAAGCCCTCGGCGCGTGGATCCAGTTCGGTGATATGTGCCGAACCGGCCATGAAGCCGTCGCGCATCATCAGCAGGCTGTAGATCGCCTCCTGCACGCTGGCGGCACCGAGCGAATGACCGGTCAATGCCTTGGTCGATGACAGCGGCGGCACCGCCTCGCCGAACACCTCACGCACCGACTGCAATTCCACGATGTCGCCCACCGGTGTGGCCGTGCCGTGGGTATTGAGATAGTCGATCGGCGTTTTCACGTCCTGCATCGCCATGCGCATGCAACGCACCGCGCCTTCGCCGGAGGGCGACACCATGTCGGCGCCGTCGGAGGTCACGCCGTAGCCGACCAGTTCGGCATGGATGTGCGCACCGCGCGCCTTCGCATGCTCGTATTCCTCCAGCACCAGCATGCCGCCACCACCGGCGATCACGAAGCCGTCGCGACTGCTGTCATACGGCCGCGACGCGGATTGCGGGGTTTCGTTGTGCTGACTGGACAGCGCGCCCATCGCATCAAACTCGACGGTCATGCCCCAATGTTCTTCCTCGCCACCGCCGGCGAACATCACGTCCTGCGCGCCATGACGAATCAGGTCGGCGGCGGCGCCGATGCAGTGCGCCGACGTGGCGCAGGCCGCGGAAATCGAATAGCTGAGGCCGCGAATGCCGAACCCCGTCGCCAGCGCGGCCGACACGGTGGAGCACATCGTGCGCGGCACCATGTAGGGACCGACCTTGCGCACGCCCTTCTCGCGCAACAGGTCCGCGGCCTCGATCTGCCACTGCGCCGAACCGCCGCCGGAGCCGGCGATCACGCCGGTGCGCGGATGGCGTACCTGCTCGATCGCCAGGCCCGCGTCGGCAATCGCATCGCGCATCGACACATAGGCATAGGCCGCGGCATCACCCATGAAACGCTTCAGCTTGCGGTCGATCTCCGCCACCAGGTCGATCTGCGGCACGCCGGCGACCTGGCTGCGCAAGCCACGCTCGGCGTAGCCGGGTATCGCGGTGATGCCGCTGCGCAGCTTGCGCAGGGCGTCGGAGACGGTATCGGCTGCGTTGCCGAGACAGGACACGATGCCCATGCCGGTCACTACCACCCGCCGCATCAGAAACCCTCCGTCGACTGGAACAGGCCGACCCGCATGTCATCTGCCTCATAGATCTGCCGGCCATCGACGGACATCTTGCCGTTGGCAATCACCAGCGCCAGCTTGCCGCGCATCACCCGGCGGATGTCGATCTCGTAGCTCACCAGTTTCGCGGTCGGCAGCACCTGGCCGGAGAACTTCACCTTGCCCACGCCCAGTGCGCGGCCGCGACCCGGCTCGCCCATCCACGGCAGGAAGAAGCCGCTGAGCTGCCACATCGCATCCAGACCGAGGCAACCGGGCATCACCGGATCACCCTCGAAATGGCAGCCGAAAAACCACAGGTCGGGACGGATATCCAGCTCGGCGCGGATCACGCCCTTGCCGTAGGCGCCACCCTGGTCGGCGATATGGGTGATGCGGTCGAACATCAACATCGGCGGCAGCGGCAGGCGCGCACCGCCGGGGCCAAACATTTCGCCGCGGGCGCAGGCCAGCAGCTGATCGTAATCAAGCGAAGAGGGTCGGGTCATGGACAGGTCAACAGTGGGAATGGAGGCGATTCTGAAGGGCCCAGTATGAGGCCACACTGACACAGGTCAAACCCACCAAACCATACGCAAGCGTTTGTTTCGGCGAGCGTCTCAGCCCAGCATCGCGCCGTCCGCACAATAATGCGCGCCCAGGCTCTGACCACGCGCCAGTGCTGCAACCAGCAATGATCGGGCAAGCCGCGCCTGCCAGCCTTGATCCACCCAGCTATCGCTGGTC
>JAPHUU010000186.1 GCA_026193555.1 Rhodanobacter sp. | reverse complement strand
GTCAGTGCTGCCGTCAACGTCGTCTTGCCGTGATCCACGTGACCAATCGTGCCGACGTTGACGTGCGGCTTGGTGCGTTCGAATTTACCCTTTGCCATGACTCAAACCTCAAAAGAACTGTGTTATTCGGAAAAGATCGACCTTCTCAGGCCTTCTTCATGACCTGCTCGGCGATGTTGCTTGGCGCTTCGGCGTAATGATCGAATTCCATCGTGAAGGTAGCCCGCCCCTGGGTCTGCGACCGCAGACTGGTGGCGTAGCCGAACATCTCACCCAGTGGAACCGTAGCGTTGATCACCTTGCCCGACGGAGTGTCGTCCGAGCCCTGCAGCACGCCACGACGGCGGCTCAGATCACCCATGACGTCACCCATGTAATCCTCGGGCGTCACCACTTCAATTTTCATGACCGGCTCCAGCAGGACCGGACTGGCCTTGTGGAAACCTTCCTTGAAACCCATCGAACCGGCAATCTTGAAAGCCATTTCGCTGGAATCGACCTCGTGATACGAACCGTCAATGAGGCGAATCTTGATGTCGACGACGGGGAACCCGGCCAGCGGACCACTGGTCATCGCCTCCTGGATTCCCTTGTCGACCGCCGGAATGTATTCCTTGGGGATCACACCACCGACAATTGCATTCTCGAACGTGTAGCCCAGACCGCGCTCCTGCGGAATGATCTCCAGTACCACATGACCGTACTGGCCCTTGCCACCCGACTGGCGAACAAACTTGCCTTCCTGCTTGACCTGCTTGCGAATAGTCTCGCGGTAGGCCACCTGCGGCTTGCCGACATTGGCCTCGACATTGAACTCGCGGCGCATGCGGTCAACCAGAATGTCCAGATGCAGCTCACCCATGCCGGCAATGATCGTCTGGCCCGACTCCTCATCGGTGCGCACGCGAAAGGACGGATCCTCCGATGCGAGGCGCCCCAGCGCCACACCCATCTTTTCCTGGTCAGACTTGGTCTTCGGCTCGACCGCCATGGCAATGACGGGCTCCGGGAACACCATGCGCTCCAGGGTAATGACATGATCCTGTGCGCACAGCGTGTCGCCGGTGGTCACGTCCTTCAGGCCGACCGCAGCAGCAATGTCGCCCGCGCAGACTTCCTTCAATTCCTGACGCTCGTTCGCATGCATCTGCAGCAGGCGCCCGATACGCTCCTTCTTGCTCTTGATCGGGTTGTACACCGCATCGCCGGACTTCAGCACGCCGGAATAGACGCGAAAGAAGGTCAGCGAGCCGACAAACGGATCGGTCATGATCTTGAATGCCAACGCCGAAAATGGCTGATCATCGTCTGCCGTACGGGTGATTTCCTGCTCGTCCTCGTCCAGACCCCTGACCGGCGGGCGATCCGAGGGGGCCGGCAGCAACCGCACCACCGCATCGAGCATTGCCTGTACGCCCTTGTTCTTGAAGGCGGTACCGCAGTACACGGGAATCAACGAGGCCGCCAGCGTACCGGCTCGGATACCCGAGATGATGTCCGCCTCGGCCAGGTCGCCCTCTTCGAGGTACTTGTTCATCAGCACTTCGGAGGTCTCCGCGGCCGATTCGACCATGAAGTTGCGCGCCTTGCTGGCAGCGTCCTCCAATTCGACCGGAATCTCCCGATACTCGAACTTCATCCCCTGGGACTCCATGTCCCAGATAATCGCCTTCATCTTGAGCAGGTCGACCACACCCTCGAACCCCTCCTCGGCGCCGATCGGAACCTGCATCGGCACCGGATGCGCTCCCAGGCGCGACTTCAGCTGATCGACCACCTTGTCGAAGTCTGCGCCAGTGCGATCCATCTTGTTGACAAACGCCAGACGAGGCACTGCGTACTTGTTTGCCTGGCGCCACACCGTCTCGGACTGCGGCTGCACGCCACCGACCGCACACAACACGAACACGGCGCCATCGAGAACCCTCAGCGACCGCTCGACCTCAATAGTGAAATCGACGTGACCAGGCGTATCGATGATGTTGAACCGGTACTCCGGCATGGAACGATCCATGCCCTTCCAGAACGCCGTCGTTGCCGCCGAGGTAATGGTGATACCGCGCTCCTGCTCCTGCTCCATCCAGTCCATCGTTGCCGCACCGTCGTGCACTTCGCCGATCTTGTGACTGACACCGGTGTAGAACAGGATACGCTCCGTAGTCGTCGTCTTGCCCGCGTCGATGTGGGCCATGATGCCGAAGTTTCGGTAGCGCTCGATGGGAGTGGTGCGTGCCACGTGCTTAACCTCAGGATATTGCCGACTGAAGTCACGTCAGCCAGCTTCACGCCGCACTTACCAACGGTAGTGCGAAAAGGCCTTGTTGGCTTCCGCCATGCGATGCGTCTCTTCACGCTTCTTGGCAGCGCCACCACGGCTTTCCGAAGCCTCGAGCAACTCGGCAGCCAGCTTGCGCGGCATCGACGTTTCACCACGCTTGCGCGCGGCATCGATGACCCAGCGCATGGCCAGCGCCATCCGGCGACCCGGACGAACCTCGACCGGCACCTGGTAGGTGGCACCGCCGACACGACGTGACTTGACCTCGACAGCCGGCGCGATGTTGTTCAGCGCCTTCTCAACCAGAGCCACCGGCTCCGCGTTCTTTTCGCCAATGTGTTGCAGAGCACCATAGACAATGCTTTCAGCAACAGACTTCTTGCCGCTCTTCATCACCATATTGATGAAGCGGGCGATCAGCTGGCTGCCGTGCTTGGGATCCGGCAGGATCAGACGGGCGGGATGTGAACCTTTACGCGACATGTTTCGATTCCTTTACTTCTTCGGGCGCTTGGCGCCGTACTTCGAGCGCGATTGACGACGCTTGGTGACACCAGCGCAATCGAGGCTGCCGCGCACCGTGTGGTAACGCACACCAGGGAGATCCTTGACGCGACCGCCACGGATCAGCACCACCGAATGCTCCTGCAGGTTATGACCTTCACCACCGATGTAGCTGATGATCTCGAAACCGTTGGTCAGGCGCACCTTGGCGACCTTGCGCAGGGCCGAGTTCGGCTTCTTGGGGGTGGTCGTGTATACACGCGTGCAAACACCGCGACGCTGCGGGCTGCTCTGCAAGGCCGGAGAACCACTTTTGTAGGTCTTCGGGCTGCGGGATTTGCGCACCAATTGGTTGACTGTCGTCATGCGTAGCTGTTCCTGAAAACATAAAGGCAGCCCGATCAAGCTCGGTCTGCCAAGAAGCGGGAATTTAACATGAGCAGCCTGCCATAGGCAAGCCAGCGCTCCGCCGTCCGTGACCCGAACACGAGGTGCCTCCATGCACCTCATTTCGTATGTCAGCGAGCTCAGCCCCGACGGGACTTACTCGACACCATTATCGCTACCGGCCGCTGCTTCGGCAAAAGAGGCTGCTGGCGTGGAGCCCGACAGCATCTCCAGCTCCGAGTCGGACAAGCCACCCTTGCGACGACGCGCCGCGTGGTAAGCCAGACCCGTACCCGCCGGAATAAGACGTCCAACGATAACATTTTCCTTCAGACCACGCAAGGTATCACGCGTGCCTCGCACGGCCGCCTCGGTCAAGACCCGCGTCGTCTCCTGGAACGACGCTGCCGAAATGAACGACTCGGTGGCCAGCGAAGCCTTGGTGATGCCCAGCAGGATGGATTGGTACTCGGCCGGACGCTCACCCTTGGCGATCGCACGATCATTCTCGCCGTTGATGCGCACGCGCTCGATCTGCTCACCGCGCAGATAATGGCTATCGCCCGGCTCGACGATCTCGACCTTGCGCAGCATCTGGCGGATGATCGCCTCGATGTGCTTGTCGTTGATCTTCACGCCCTGCAGACGGTAGACGTCCTGGATCTCCTTGACCAGGTACGAAGCCAACGGCTCCACCCCAAGCAGGCGCAGGATGTCATGCGGGCTCGGCTCGCCGTCGACGACGGTTTCGCCCTTCTCCACATGCTCACCCTCGAACACGATCACCTGACGCCACTTCGGGATCAGCTCTTCATGCTCGTTGCCATCGACATCCTTGATGATCAGACGCTGCTTGCCCTTGGTGTCCTTGCCGAAGCTGACAATGCCCGAGCGCTCGGCAAGGATCGCCGGCTCCTTCGGCTTGCGCGCCTCGAAAAGGTCGGCCACGCGCGGCAGACCACCGGTGATATCACGGGTCTTGGAGGTTTCCTGCGGAATACGGGCGACCACGTCGCCCACACCTACTTCGGCGCCGTTCTGGATCGACACGATCGCACCGGCCGGCAGGAAATACTGCGCGGCGATGTCGGTGCCGGGCAACTTGAGTTCACGACCCTTGTTGTCCTCCAGACGCACGATCGGGCGCAGATCCTTCGCCTGCGCACCACGTCGCTTCGGATCGGTGACTACCGCGGACTCCAGACCGGTCAGCTCATCCGTCTGGCTCTGCACGGTCACGCCATCGAGGAAGTCGATGAAGCGCACCACACCGGCCACTTCGGTGACGATCGGATGGGTATGCGGATCCCAGTTGGCGACGGTCTGGCCCGGCTTGACCGGTGCACCGTCCTTGATTGCGATGATGGCGCCGTAGGGCACCTTGTAGCGCTCACGTTCGCGGCCGCTGGTGTCGATCACGCTCAGCTCGCCGGAACGCGACACTGCAACCAGGTGACCCTGCTTGTGCTGCACCGACTTGAGGTTGTTGAACTTCAGCGAACCGGTGGTCTTCACCGTCACATTGTCCACCGCCGCCGCACGCGAAGCCGCACCACCGATGTGGAACGTACGCATGGTCAGCTGGGTACCGGGCTCACCGATCGACTGCGCCGCGACCACACCCACCGCCTCGCCCATGTTGACCAGGTGGCCACGCGCCAGATCACGGCCGTAGCACAGCTTGCACACGCCATGCGTGGCCTGACAGGTGATCGGCGAACGGACCTTGAGGATCTGGACACCGGCCTTGTCGAGCTTCTCGACCAGCGCTTCGTCGAGCAGGGTGTCACGCGTGACAATCGCCTGATCGTCATCGCCCGGCGCGTAGACATCGTCAACCACCACGCGGCCAAGCACGCGCTCGCGCAACGGCTCCACCACATCGCCACCTTCCACGATCGGCTGCATGATCACACCATTTTCGGTGCCGCAGTCGTCCATCGTGATCACCACGTCCTGGGCCACGTCGACCAGTCGACGGGTCAGGTAACCGGAGTTCGCCGTCTTCAACGCCGTATCCGCGAGGCCTTTTCGGGCGCCGTGGGTCGAGTTGAAGTACTGCAGCACGTTCAGGCCTTCGCGGAAGTTGGCCTTGATCGGGGTCTCGATGATCGAGCCATCGGGACGGGCCATCAAGCCGCGCATGCCGGCCAGCTGACGAACCTGCGCCACCGAACCACGGGCACCGGAATCGGCCATGATGTACAGC
>JAPHUU010000380.1 GCA_026193555.1 Rhodanobacter sp. | reverse complement strand
CGTTCGACACCACGCAGCAGTTCCTCTACTGCCACTTCAGGCTCTGCTGAGCACCCCGCCGGCGCATCGCCCGGCGGGCGAACCCGATTCGCCGCCGATGCCACCCGGCAGAGTCGCGGCACGTCGCCCAGCCATCCTCCAGGACCCCACCGGGAGGATGGTTTGTCCGGACGCTTGCCGGCGTCCCGGGCATCATCCACCCGGTCGGGTAAGCAAGCCTGATTCGCCCATCCTGTGCAGACGCCGCCCTTCCCACAGCAGATAGACCGCCGGGATCACCAGCATGGTCAGGAACAGGGCGCTGATCATCCCGCCGACCATCGGCGCGGCGATGCGACGCATCACTTCCGACCCGGTGCCACCGCCAAACATCACCGGCAGCAAGCCGACGATAATCGCCGTCGCCGTCATCGAGATCGGCCGCAAACGAAGCAGCGCACCATCACGGACGGCATCGCGCAACCCCTCATAGCTCAACGAGATTGACTCGGACTGGCAACGTTGCACATAGGTGGCGACGGATTGATTAAGGTAGACCACCAGCACCACCCCAATTTCCGTGGTGACTCCTGCCAGGGCAATCAACCCGACGGCGACGGCCACGGACAGGTTGTAGCCAAGCAGGTACAGCAACCATGCGCCACCGGCCAGAGCCATCGGCAACGTGCCCAGAATGAGCAGCACGTGCGACAGGCGACGGAATGCCATGTACAACAGCAGTGCAATCAGCACGATAGTGACGGGCACAATCGTCTTGAGGCTCTTTCTTGCCGCTTGCATGTACTCGTATTGACCCGACCAGGTCAGGGAGTAGCCGGGTGGCAGTTTGATCCTGGCGGCAACGAGCTTTTGCGCTGCGGCCACGTAGGATCCGACATCCCTTCCGGCAATATCAACATAGGTCCAACCGGTTAGTTGTGCGCCCTCGCTCTTGATCAATGGCGGACCATCCTCGATCCGAATGGTGGCCACATCTCCCAATACGACATGGCCGCCGCGTGCGGTGACAATCGGCAATTGCCTGATGCTCGCCACGGAGTTGCGGTAATCGCTCGGATAACGAATGTTGACCGGATAGCGCTCCAGGCCCTCCACTGTCTCGGTGACATTCATGCCGCCGATGGCCGTTCGCACCACATCCTGTACATCGCTGATGTTGAGCCCGAGCCTTGCTGCCCTGTCACGGTCAATATCGATCTGAATGTAACGCCCACCGGCCACCCGTTCAGCGTAAACCGAGGTGGTGCCACGGAGTTGCGGCAACAGGTTCTCCAACTCCTTTCCGATGTGCTGGATCACCTGCAAGTCCGGGCCACCCACCTTGATACCGACGGGTGTCTTGATTCCAGTGGACAGCATGTCGATGCGCGTCTTGATCGGCATGACCCAGGCGTTGGTCAAACCGGGAATCTGAACCCTCTGTTCCAGTTGCTTGACGATCTCGGCCTTGGTGATACCAGGGCGCCATTCGGACTTGGGCTTGAACTGGATGATCGTTTCATCCATCGCCAGCGGCGCCGGATCGGTCGCAGTGTCCGCACGCCCCATCTTGCCGAAGACGGATTGCACTTCGGGCACGCTCATGATCAATTTGTCGGTCTGCTGCAACACCTGCCGGGCCTTGTCCGCGGAAATGCCGGGACGGGCGGAAGGCATGTACATCAGGTCACCTTCATCCAGCGGCGGCATGAACTCCGAACCCAGGTGCGAAGCTGGCCACGCACCTGCCACCACAATCAGGATGCCTGCGATCAGCAGCACCCAGGGGTAGCGAACCACCTGCTTGATGACCGGCTTGTACAGGGCCGTCAGCAGCCGGTTCAGCGGATTGCGGTGTTCCGGCGTGATCTTGCCGCGAATGAAGTAACCCATCAGCACCGGCACCAGGGTCACCGCCATGATCGCCGCCGCACCCATCGAGTAGATCCAGGTGTAAGCCAGCGGAGAAAACATGCGCCCGGCCTGACCCGTCAGGCTCAGGATCGGAACCACGCTGAGGGTGATGATCACCAGCGAGAAAAACAGCGCGGGCCCCACTTCCACGGTGGCCGTCGCCACTCTGCGCCAGTGTCCGTCATTGTCGGTCCCGCCGCCCTTTTCCATCTTCTTGTGCAGGTTCTCGATCATCACAATCGCACCGTCGACCATCGCGCCGATGGCGATCGCGATGCCGCCCAACGACATGATGTTGGCAGTCAGCCCCTGCAATCGCATCACGATGAAGGCCATCAGAATGCCCACCGGCAAACTGACAATCGCGACCAGCGATGAGCGGAAGTGGAACAGGAAGGCGCCGCAGATCAACGCCACGACCAGAAATTCCTCAATCAGCTTTTCGCGCAGATTCCCGATGGCGTTGCCGATCAATTGCGAACGGTCATAGGTGGTCACCACCCGGACGCCCGGCGGCAGGCTGCCTTTCAACGAAAAAAGCCTGGCCTTGACCCCATCGATGGTTTTCTGCGCGTTCCCTCCGTAACGCATGACGATCACGCCGCCGACCGCCTCGCCCTGCCCATCAAGCTCGCTGACGCCACGCCGAATCTGCGGCCCGATCCGCACCTCGGCCACGTCCTTGAGTTGAACCGGCGTGCCGTTCTCGTCGGTCACCAGCGGTACCTGCAGCAGATCCCTGATGTTCTTGATGTAACCGCTGGCGCGCACCATGTATTCGGCTTCGGCCAGTTCGACCACGGCACCACCGGTCTCGTGGTTGGCGTTCCTGATCGCCATCCTCACGTGCGCCAACGTGATGCCATGGGCACGCAACTTGTCCGGGTTCACCACCACCTGGTATTGCTTCACCATGCCGCCAACGGTGGCCACTTCCGCGACCCCGGGTACGGTTTGCAGCTGATACTTCAGAAACCAGTCCTGCAGGCTGGTCAGCTGCGCCAGGTTGTGCTTGCCGGTCCTGTCCACCAGCGCGTATTCGTAAACCCAGCCCACACCCGTGGCGTCAGGGCCCAGACTCGGGTGGGCATCGACCGGCAGGCTGCTGGCGACCTGATTGAGATATTCAAGCACGCGCGAACGCGCCCAGTAGAGGTCGGTGCCATCCTTGAAGATGATGTAGACAAACGATGCGCCGAAGAACGAATAGCCACGAACCACCGTCGCGCCCGGTACCGCAAGCATGGCTGTCTCGAGTGGATAGGTGACCTGATCCTGCACCACCTGCGGGGCCTGCCCGGGATAAGGCGTCTTGATGATCACCTGGACGTCGGACAGATCGGGGATCGCGTCCACCGGCGTGTGCTGTATCGAGTACAGGCCGGCGAGGACAACGAAAGCCAGTGCCAGCAGCACCACACCGCGGTTACGCAACGACCAGCGGATGATGATGGCGATCATTGTGGCTGCTCCCCGTTTTCGCTGGTTCCGGCTGGCATCGATTTGCCGGACATGTCCATTCCGGCCATGTCCGCAGCGGCCTGCGTTTTCCCGGCAGCTCCCTCCGTCGCCGCCTGAGGCGCTTCCTGACACCCGGAGCGGCCCGCGCCCAGGCGCAGTGCGGCGGCATCGATGTTGGCTTCGGAATCGAGCATGAACTGCGCCGAAGTCACCACCTGCTGGCCTGCGCGCAAACCCTTGAGAATTTCCACCTTGTCGCCGGACGTTGTCCCGGCTTCCACCGGACAGACGTCGAAGCGACCGCCACCGAGTGCCACGATCACGCGCTGACCATGACCCGTGCGAATGAGCGCCAGATCGGGAATGAAAAGGACATTCTCTTGCGGGGTCGCCTGCAGCGTCACATGCGCGAACATGTTGGGTTGCAGACGTCTGTCCGCGTTCGTGAAGCGTATCCGGGCCTTGACCGTGCGCGTCATGCTGCTGATATCCGGATAGACGTAATCGACCATGCCATCCCAGTGCTGGCCGGGAAACGCATCGAAATCGGCAACCGCTTTCTGACCCGCATGCAACAGCGCCGCCTGACTTTCGTCGACCTCCGCGAGTACCCACACCGTGCGCAGGTCGGCCAGCTTCATGACCTGGGTCGCCGGCATCACGTAACCGCCTTCGTGCACGCCAAGGCTGGTCACGACCCCCGAAGATTCGGCATACCGCGATACGCGCTCGCTGGCCTTGCGGGTGCGTTTGAGCTGGGCAATCTGTGCATTGCTGAAGCCCAGTGACCGCAGCCGTTGCTGTGACGCGGCGATCAACGATGGACTGCCGCTGGCCAAGGCGACCAGGTACTCGCGCGCAGCTGTCGCCAGCTTGGGGGAAAACAACTGGTAAAGCAGCTGTCCCCGCTTGATCGACTCACCTGCGCTCTTGACCGCCAGTCTTTCCACCCAACCATCAGCGCGGGTATTGATGCTGGTGATCGTGTCCTCGTCGTAACCGACATACCCGACCAGTTCAAGACGATTGGAGAACGTGCCCTGTTCGACCTCGGATGTACGTACGCCCAGGTTGTTGACCACGTCCGGTGAAATCTTCACGTCACTTGCTTCAGTGGAACCCCCTTCATCGGCGTAGACAGGTACCAGATCCATCCCCATGGGCGACTTGCCCGGCTTGTTGCTGTGAAAGTTGGGGGTCATGGGACCCTTCCAGTAGAGGATCCTGCGTTCCGGTGCCGCAGTTGCCGAACTGGAGGCCTTGTCGGAACTTGCCGCCGAGTGGCCGCGCCTGCCGAGAAAATACCCGGCCACAAGCGCAAGCAGCACGACAACGACGGCGAGGAACATCCATCCTGATTTCTTCATGGCGTCGTATTCCGCGAAGTGGCAGACACCGAGAACGGCCAGATCGCACCGCCCGTCTGATAGTTGAGAGAGGCCAGCTGGGTGTAGAAATCGGCACGCGCGCGCGCCAGCTCCAGTTCGGCCATCAGGTACTGCTGCTGGGCGGTAATCAGCTTCAGGAAATCGCCCGTACCCGAACCATTGCTGTAGTCAGCCTCGGCGGCCTGCATGTTGAGCCTGATCAATGGCAGCAACCTGCCGTTGTAAAGCTGGATAGTGGCGACCGCCTGGGCCGCGGTCGCGCGAGTCTGCTCGAGATTGCTCAGCAACTGGTTGCGGGCATCGGCCCGTTTCGCTTCGCTCTCGTGCAGGCGTGCATTGGCCTCGCTCACCTCACCGCGATGGTTGCCGCCGAACGGAATGTTGATCGCGACACCGACCGTCAATCGCTTGGCCGGCATGTCCATCAGGCTGTTGTAGCCGGCCAGCAGGCTGACATGCGGCATGGAGTTCTTGTGTGCCAGATCGACCCGGTCGCGGCTCGCGTCGACACGGGCGTCGAGGCTCTGCAGCATCGGGTAATGCGCCAGCGCCGCATCCTGCAGCGCGGCGGAAGTCGGCAGCGGAGCCTCCCGCGGCAGCTCGACCGGCGCGGGCACGGCGGTATCCGGATCGAGGTTCTGCAGCGCGTTGATCTTCGTCTGCACCGTGTGCTGCAGGCGCTTGAGCTCAAGGGCCTGGTTCTGCAGGCGGACCCGTTCCACTTCCGCCTGCAGGACGTCCTGTTGCGGCGATTGCCCGGAGGCGTAGGCCGCTTCCGCAACTTCACGCAGATGCGTCACCAACCGCGTGTTCTCGGCATTGATGGCGAGCGCGCGATGCACGTAATACCACTGGGCGTAATCGGCTCGTGCCAGCGCGGTCAGCTGCAGTCGCAGATCGGCCACCTGCTGATCGGCCGACTCCGCGTCGGCCCTCGCCATCCGGTTACGCAAACCCAGGGTGCCCGGCCAGGGGAAACGCTGGCTGATCTGCACGTTCTGGTTGAGTCCCTGACGCGGGCCACCTGCGGTGTTGGGTGCCGCCGCATAGCTGACCATCGGGTCATCCAGCGCACCGGCAGACTCGACCCGCGCGCCGGCCGCATCGGCAGCCGCCTGCATTGCCTCAATGCCCGGGTTGCGATGCAGCACCTGCTGCACCAGCAACTCGGCCGAGAACCCCGTGGCAGACGTGTGTGCCCCGCCTTCAGGAATATCGCTGCGCGGGGTGCCGCGCACGGCAACCATCGTTGCAACACCAACCGCGTGCGAGCCTGCGGCATGCGCCACCGGCACCATCGCCGTGACTCCCGCCAGGAGCACAGCCAACGCCGGCGTCTGCAGACGCCGGACAGAAAAGATCGACAACATGAGTGAACACTCCCGCCATCTTGCGAAGTTCGCCGCACCCTCTCGGGTGCGAGCCCGACACGATGAAGACGGCGAGAGCTAGATCAGCAGGGAGCAGAACAGCAATCTGAGCGGAGGGCGAAAGAGACGCCCCTGATCCGCCGAGGCAAAGGACGCCTCGGCGCGCGGCAACATGACGACGGTCGGCGCGGTCGGCGCCAGGGGTGGAAGCAGCGAGCCGGGTACGCTCGGCGAGCGTGCATCGGACTGGACCGGAGTGCCCTGTGCGCAGTGCTGGGCACACGTGATCTGGTCGGCGTGCCCAGTCATGCCACTCATGCAGGCGGGCTGCGACGCCGACGTGGCGACAGCGGCCATGCCGGGTACGGACATGGCGCAGACGCTCGCCGCCAATGCCATCTGCTGCCACAACAACAGCATCGCCACCAACCAGAACAGGTAGTGACGTGGCTTGCGGCGCAGGCGGAAGGCTCGTGACATTCGGAAGAGGCTATGCCGTGGCGTGGCCGTTCGTCTTGACCTCGATCAAGGCCTGGGCACCAGACCTGAGGGCGGCGGGTCGGGCGCGACCGACTCGATCCAACGCCATCAGCCGCGCCCGGGCGGTGACACGCTGGCCGGAGCCGCGACCGATGCAGGTTGCGCCACCGAAGCCGGCGCAACAGGCGCGCCCTCGACGCTACCGGCCGTCGCCGGCAGGGCCGAACCGGCATGGCCCGGCTCGGCCTGAGGCTCGTGGCTGTGCCCGGCGGCATGGTCCATCGCCATGTCGTCATCCGGGGGAGCCCTGGCCACGATCGCCTCGTACTCCGCCGATGTCATGCCGGGAAGTTTCTGCAGGAACGCCACCATGCTCCAGATCGTGGCGTCATCGTGGCTGCCGCCCCAGGCTGGCATCGCACTCATCTTGATGCCGTGCTTGATCACCCAGAACGCCTCGCGCGGATCGGGCCGGAATTTCGACAGGTTCGGCGGTTGCGGATACAGCCCCGGGCGGATCTCGGAATCTTCCATGCCAGGCTTGAGATGGCACTGGGTACACATCGCCGCATATTGACCCGCGCCCTTGAGGATCAGTTGCGGATCCTCCAGGTCGGGCACGCTGATGTGCTGCGAATGGGCCTCGATCGACCGATCGCGCAAGGTCTGCATCAGCGCCAGCACCGGCTCGGTGTGATGATCGTCGGCACCGATGTTGTACAGGCCGGAATAGACAAACCCCACTGCGCCGGCCACCGCGATGGTGGCAACCACCGCCACCGTGATGCTGGTATTCACAAGTCGTTTCATGTGTGTCTCTCCTCATAACCAGATGCGAACGCCGGCAACCCATTGCCGATCGAGAACCGGCGCCCCGTCCTGCCGGGCGTAACTCGCGGTGGCACCAACCCGGCGCACCCAGGCGATACCGACATACGGAGCGAACTGCCGCCGGATCTCGTAGCGCAGGCGCAAGCCGAACTGCGCATCGGACAGGCCGCTGCCGATGCCGCGGGCCGGATCGTCCTTGCCGTACAGATCGATTTCCAGCTCCGGCTGCAGGATCAGTCGCTGCGTGAACGATACCTCGTAGTCGGCACGAAAGCGTGCCGCCGTGCGCCCGGAGG
>JAPHUU010000042.1 GCA_026193555.1 Rhodanobacter sp. | reverse complement strand
ACCGAGAAGGCACGCAGCCAGTTGCGCGTGCAGGAAGCCGCAACTGTGTTCGACACCATGGACTTGCGCCCGATCTGGGTTGAAGTCGATGCCAAGAAATTCGAAGGCACTTTCAAATCGGTGCCGGATCGCGGCGATCTGCCGTCCGACATCAATGAAGCATTGATCGTCGAGCTTTACTCGAAGTAATTACCGGAGCTCTGCATGCCAGTTTCGTCAACTAGTGTGCTGAGGCCACGAGGCCTCAGCGTCGAACAGCTCGGAGCCAATCGCGCCAGAGTGGTGGTTGAGCCGCTCGAGCGTGGCTTCGGCCACACCCTGGGCAACGCGCTGCGTCGCGTGCTGCTCTCCTCGATTCCTGGCAGTGCCATCGTCGAGGTCGAAATCGATGGCGTGTTGCACGAATACACCACCCTGGAAGGCTTGCAGGAGGACATCATCGAAGTCCTGCTCAACCTCAAGGACGTGGCGATCCGGCAGCACACCGGTGATGAAGTCACCTTGACCTTGTCCAAGAAGGGCAAGGGCGTGGTGATGGCTGGCGACATCGCCGTCGATCACTCGGTGGAAATCATCAATCCTGAACATGTGATCTGCCATCTGACCAAGGATGTCACGCTCAACATGCGCCTGAAGATCCGTCGTGGCGTCGGCTATCAGCCGTCGAGCACGCGGCAGCATCCGGATGACGAAGCTCGTCCGATCGGCCGCCTGCAGATCGATGCGTCGTTTGCGCCGGTTCTGCGCGTGGCCTATGAAGTGGACGCTGCTCGTGTCGAACAGCGTACCAACCTCGACAAGCTGGTGCTGGATATCGAGACCAATGGCACGATCGGTGCCGAAGATGCAGTCCGCAAGGCTGCCGAGATCATCAACGACCAGCTGTCCGTGTTCGGTGACTTCTCGCGTCGCGAGAGTGCCACCGACAAGGCGGAGAAGAGCGGGTTCGATCCGCTGCTGCTGCGTCCGATTGACGATCTCGAGCTCACGGTGCGTTCGGCCAACTGCCTCAAGGCGGAAAGCATCTATTACATCGGTGACTTGGTCCAAAAGACCGAAGTCGAGTTGCTGAAGACGCCGAATCTCGGCAAGAAGTCGCTGACCGAGATCAAGGATGTGCTGGGTGGGCGTGGTCTTGCCCTCGGCATGAAGCTCGAGAACTGGCCGCCGCCGGGCCTGTCGCACGGCATGCAGCTGGGTTAATTGGGTTAGTGCGATCATCCGTGGTCGCGGCAGTCTGAGCGGTCGCTATTGCGGCGACCGCTCTCGCATCTGGCAAGTCCAGAAGCGGCCATCCATGGCCGCACTCTTCACAAGAGCCTGCTTCAATGGGGCCTTTATAAGCGGGTAACCGCGGGAAGCCGGACACATGCGCCGGCTTTTCATAACAACAGATAGAGAATTTAGCCATGCGCCACCAAAAATCCGGACGCAAACTCAACCGCACCAGCTCGCACCGCGAAGCGATGTTTCGCAATATGGCGTCGTCGCTGGTGAAGCATGAGCTGATCCGTACCACCCTGCCGAAGGCGAAGGAACTTCGCCGCGTCGCCGAGCCGCTGATCACGCTGGCCAAGATCGATGGCGTTGCCAATCGCCGCCTTGCCTTCGCGCGCATGCGTGACAAGGAAGCCGTCGGCAAGTTGTTTGTCGAGCTCGGGCCGCGCTACAAGGAGCGTCCGGGCGGTTACCTGCGCATCCTCAAGTGCGGCTTCCGCCCCGGCGACAATGCGCCGATGGCGTATGTCGAGCTGGTTGGTCGTCCGCAGGTCGAGGCGGTTGACGCCGAATAAGCGACATGTCGACGTGATCGTTCAGGTCATGCATGAGTCGCACAACGAGAACCCGGCCGGGAAACCTGCCGGGTTTTTGTTTGCCTGTGCACCGGGCCACGGCACCGGTGTGTGCAAGCCCGAACCCGCGGCCCGTTGGTAGCTGACAGCGCCGCGGCGAACAGGTAAGGTCATCATTCCGCAACGCAGCAATCCGCCATGAACCCATTCCATTGGTCCTACCGTCTCAGCTTTCTGACCGGCTTTTTCGTTTGTGCGGGGCTGCTCGGCTTTGCCCTGTACGCCGAGTACGGCCTTGGCATGTATCCCTGTCCGCTGTGCATTTTTCAGCGCATCGCGTTTCTGGTGATGGCATTTTTTTTCCTGCTCGGCGGGCTGCACGCGCCGCGGCGACGCGGACGGTGGATCTATGGTGGTGGCGCCTTGACCGGGGCGGTGTTCGGCGTCGCCGTCGCTGCACGGCATCTGTGGATCCAGTCGCTGCCGGCGGATCAGGTGCCGTCATGTGGACCGCCGCTGGACTATATGTTCAACGCCTTCCCGTTCGCGAAGGTGTTGCAGTTGGTATTCACCGGCTCGGGTGAGTGCGCCAAGGTCGAGCCGATCTTTGGCGTGCCGATGCCGGCATGGGCCTTGCTGTGGTTCGTGCTGCTGGGCGGATGGGCGATCCATGTGTCGCTGCGCAGGCGCGGCTGACGTGCGTGAAGGGATCAGAGCGATGACGATGAACGGCATGCACATACCCCACCGCGATGCGGCGGACTGGACGCCGGCTTCCTGGCAACGGCGTGTGGCATTGCAGCAGCCGCACTACGAGGATGCCGCGGAACTGGCACGCGCCACTTTCGACCTGGCAAGGCTGCCGCCACTGGTCACCTCGTGGGAAGTACTGGCCTTGAAGCAGGCGCTGGCCGAGGCGCAGCAGGGACAGCGCTTCATGCTGCAGGGAGGCGACTGCGCCGAGAGCTTTGCCGACTGCACCAGCCCGGTGATATCCAATCGTCTGAAGGTGCTGCTGCAGATGAGCCTGGTGCTGGTCCATGGCCTCAAGAAACCAGTGTTGCGGGTCGGGCGCTTCGCCGGGCAGTACGCCAAGCCTCGTTCAACTGACAGTGAGACGCGTGATGGCCTGACTCTGCCCAGTTTCCGGGGTGACGTGGTGAACGGCCCGGGATTCAACGCAGAGTCGCGTCGGCCCGATCCGCAGCGGTTGATCCAGGCGCATTCCCATTCCGCGCTGACCATGAACTTCGTGCGCGCGCTGATCGATGGTGGATTTGCCGATCTGCATCATCCGGAGTACTGGGATCTGGCCTGGGTCGAGCATTCCCCACTGGCGGCCGAATATCGCCAGATGGTGGCGGGAATCGGTGATTCACTTCGCTTCATGGAAACACTGGCGGGCCCGATTGCCGGTTTCTCGCGGGTCGATTTCTTCACCTCGCACGAGGCCCTGCTGCTGCATTACGAGGAGGCGCTGACCCGCACGGTGCCGCGGCATCCCGGCTGGTTCAACCTGTCCACCCACTTTCCGTGGATCGGCATGCGCACGGCGGCGCTGGACGGCGCGCATGTGGAATATTTCCGTGGCATCCGCAACCCGGTCGCGGTGAAAGTCGGCCCCTCGGTGACTGTTGACCAGCTGTTGCCACTGATCGATGCCCTCAACCCGGATGACGAACCCGGCCGCCTGACCTTGATTCATCGGATGGGGAACGCGAAAATTGGTGGCGCATTGCCGCCGCTGCTGGCCGCCGTGAAGCGCGAAGGGCGCCGTGTGCTGTGGGTTGCCGATCCGATGCACGGCAATACCGAGAGCACCTCGAACGGCTACAAGACCCGTCGCTTCGACAACATCCGCGGCGAGCTGGATCAGGCGTTCGATATCCATGCCGCCGCCGGCACGCGACTTGGCGGCGTGCATCTGGAGTTGACCGGCGAGGATGTCACCGAGTGCATGGGAGGCGCGCGCGACCTTTCCGAGACCGATTTGAAACGCGCCTACAAGTCGATGGTCGATCCGCGGCTCAACTACGAACAATCGCTGGAACTGGCCATGCTGATCGTGCGCAAGTCGGTGGGCGGGCAGGGCTGAGGCATGCCGCTCGGGGATGCCGCGCCGCCGGACCGCCGTGGCTCCGATCAGTCACTCAGCAGCATCCCTCTTGCAGCTGCATTGGCGGACACGGGACATTGCCGTAGGAACAGAACACGCAGCAGTCGCCCGGCTTGGGTTGCAACAGCGCGCCACAGGCTGGGCAATCGTGGAAGTACAGGCATTGGTCGGTCGGCATCGTCATTGCCGTCTGATGCCTGCATTCGGGGCAAGTCAGTGTGCTCTGCAGGATCGGCTTTTTCATCAGGCTCTTGGTCACGGCGTGGCGATCGCCGTCAGTTTGCCGTCCGCCGTGTCCTGGAACCGTGATGGCGTCGGGCCGGACGGGCTCGGTCAACATGAAGGTGCGGCATGGTATCGCGGGTGCGTGCCGCATGCCCTGCCTTCCGGGCCTCTTCCCTGGTCTCGTGTGGATTCCATCGATATCGACGATGATGGATTGCAAGCCCGATCATGCAACCGTACTGGATATCCATGTTCCTTGAACTTGTTGGCAAGCCGCCCCTGATGGGATCGTTCGAGTTGGCCACCTCTTGTCCCTTGGGCGGGAAATCTTCTCTGTGATGACCGATTTCCAGACGATTCTCGACGAGATCCATCATGAAATAAGGCCGCTGCTGGCCCAGGGCGCCGTGGCCGACTACATCCCGCGTCTGGCCAGCGTGCCGCACGAGAAATTCGGCATGGCGGTTGTCACGCTGGACGGCCAGCTCTATCAGACTGGCGCTGCGACCGAGGCCTTCTCGGTGCAGAGCATCTCCAAGATATATACGTTGACGCTGGCGCTGCAGGCGATCGGCGACCGCTTGTGGCAGAGGGTGGGGCGCGAGCCTTCGGGCAATGCGTTCAACTCGCTGGTGCAGCTGGAGCTGGAAAATGGCTTGCCGCGCAACCCTTTCATCAATGCCGGCGCGCTGGTTGTCGCGGACGTGGTGCTGGCTGCCTCTGCGCAGCCACGCACGCAACTGCTGACCGAGATACGTCGCAGGGCCGACAACCACGGCTTGCGGGACGATCCGGAGGTTGCGATATCGGAAAAGGCGCATGGTTTTCGCAATGCGGCGCTGGCGAATTTCATCCGCAGTTTCGGCAACCTCGATCATCCCGTCGAAGAGGTGCTCGATTTCTATTTCTACCAGTGCTCGCTGGCGATGAGTTGTGTCGACCTGGCTCGCGGATTCCTGTTTCTGGCCAATGGCGGCCGCTGTCCCTGGACGGGTGACACTGTCCTGTCGGCGGATCAGGCCAAACGGGTCAACGCGCTCATGCTTACTTGCGGAACGTACGACGCGGCCGGCGACTTTGCCTATCACGTCGGCATGCCGGCCAAGAGCGGAGTGGGAGGCGGCATCGTCGGGGTGATCCCGAACCGGCTGGCGGTGGCCGTGTGGTCGCCGGCACTCAATGCCAAGGGCAATTCACTGGCGGGAAGCGCGGCGCTGGAGCTTTTCACGACCAAGACGGGAATGTCGATCTTCTAGCCATTTTCCTCCGTCGGTCGACACGCAAGCGTGATGTCGCGGCATCTCGCCAGGAGAATACCGCAACGCCCCGCCGTCGGCGATCAGGCCGGTTTGTCGAAGCGACGGATGAAGTCACGCACCTGCGGGTAAACCGTCTCGCGCCAACGGCGGCCGCTGAAGATGCCGAAATGGCCGGCGCCCTCGATCACCTGGTGTGCTCGCCGCTTGGCGGGAATGCCAGTGCACAGATCCTGTGCCGCTTCTGTCTGCCCGACGCCGGAGATGTCGTCCAGCTCGCCTTCGATGGTCAGCAGGGCGCTGGTCTTGATGGCACTGGGCATGACCCGCTCGCCAGCCACGTCCCACAGGCCGCGTGGCAGCAGGAACTGCTGGAACACCTTTGCGATCGTTTCGAGATAGAACTTGGCGGGCAGATCGAGCACGGCGTTGTATTCGTCGTAGAACTCGCGGTGGGAGTCGGCGTCATCGAGGTCGCCGCGCAACAGGTCCTGGTAGAAGTCCCAGTGCGAGTTGAGGTGGCGGTTCGGATTCATGGCGATGAAGCCGGCATGCTGCAGGAAGCCGGGATACACCTCGCGACCGCGCCCCGGGAAACTCGTTGGAACCGTGTGGATCACATTGCCCTTGAACCACGACAGCGGCCGCGTGGTGGCCAGGTTGTTGACGCTGGTGGGGCTGCAGCGAGGGTCGATCGGGCCACCCATCATGGTCAGGCTGCGCGGCGTCGGTTCGCCGCGCGCGGCCATCAGCGACACTGCTGCGAGTACCGGCACCGTGGGCTGGCAGACCGATATCACGTGCAGTGACTCGGCACCGATATGGCGGATGAACTCCTCGATATAGGCGACATAGTCATCCAGGCCAAATGTGCCTTCCGCCGCCGGAACCATGCGCGCGTCGACCCAGTCGGTGATGTAGACCTTGTGATCGCGCAGCATGGTGCGCACGGTGTCGCGCAGCAAGGTGGCGTGGTGGCCGGATAGCGGCGCGACCAGCAGCACCACCGGGTCGTTCTTCATCTTTTCGATCGTGCCCGGATCGTCGCTGAAGCGCTTGAAACGCTTCAGCTGGCAAAACGGCTTCTCCAGTGCGACACGTTCGATCACCGCAATTTCGTGATCGTGTGCGCTGGCGCCATGGATGCCGAATTCCGGCTTCTCGTAATCCTTGCCGAGGCGATGCATCAACTCGTAGCCGGCTGCGAGGCGCTGTGTGCCTGGCAACTGGGTGAACGGACTGCTGAGGTCATTGAGCATGCGCGCATTGGCCTGGGCGAAATAGCTCAGCGGACCGAGAAACGAGCGTTGCCATTCGTGCATTTGATAAAGCATGGGTTGTTGATCGACCAAAGGCGGAAAACACCACCATCTTAGCGCCGATTGGCGTCTCGGTGTTGCGACGCCGCAAACACTTTCGTTCATCCCGATCAGTCACTTAGGTGCGGCGACAACGTAACTGCAACCCGACGACACCTTGCGCATCGCCAAGATCGGCGCGCCGTTGCGTGCAGTTGGAAGTGCCAGTCGATCGGCACGAACACCCGGTTGCACCGCCATGGGATGCTCCTGCGCGGGCGGGTGAGATAGGACGGCCCAGGGCAAGACGCGCGAGGGTTCCGGTTGCGTGCCCTACGCCGCGCTGATCATGCCGTGTACTTCATTCGCGCCGGTTCGCTGCCGTCGACGGAGCGCGTCATCGCTGCGATTTCCGGCGATGCGCGGGCTGGGCATGGGGCTAAATCTTGTACGTGCTCTTCAGAGTGCGAAGTCAGTCGAGCAGACGAACTTCGGTGCCGGCAGCGATGTCATGCAACGCCCGACGGCGCGGATCGAACAATGCCGGCGCAAACCAGCCGGCCCAGAAGGCCAGCAGCGTCCACAGCATCGCATGCAGCCCGAGCATCGTTGTCAGCGGCAGCAGGCACAGGGGTGCCGCGGCCACCAGCGCCCGGATGAGCGCTTGGCGCCAGCTTGGCGTGCCGCCATCGGCTCGGGTCAGCCGCATGTGCCACGGCCGCATGCCCACCGTTTGCCCGCCACGCAGCCACGAACTGAGGAAATAGGCCAGGACCATGGTGGCCTGCAGGAGCTGATACCAGATCGGCACCACGACCTTGGACCCGGTGCTGATCAGGTGGCCGCCGGTGGCCAGCTGGCACAGCAGGCCGACCACCATCACGATCGCGACCACGATCAGCATGTCGTAGACAAGTGCCAGCAGCCGTCGCCACAGTGGGCAGGGACGAGCGGTGCGAGGCAGGTCGGCGGTGGGCAGTTTTCCAGACATCGTGCGGGTCGCTTGCGTCGTGGGCGCGCAATGGCCAGCATCGAGCGCATGAGGAAGGAAGAAAACCCCGCCAGTATCGCCCAAGCAGACCAGCGACGTATCGCCGCGTTCCTGGAGCAGGTGTGGTCGGAGGACGGACTGGCTGACCGCACGCTGGAAGCCTACCGTCGTGACCTGGAGGCGTTGGCGCGCTGGTTGGCCGGTCGCGGTCGTGACCTGCACAGCGCCCGTCGCGAGGACATTACCGCCTATCACGGCGCGCAGTCGGTCGCGATTCGCTCGATTGCGCGGCGGCAGTCGGCATTTCGCCGCTACTACGCATCGGTCGCCCGTGGCGAGGCGGGATTCATCGACCCCACCTTGCTGATCGAGCGCCCGAGGATGCCGCGCAGCCTGCCGAAGGCGCTGGCCGAGCGCGAAATCGAGGCGCTGCTGGACGCGCCCGATTCCAGCACCACGCTGGGCCTGCGTGACCGCGCGATGCTGGAACTGATGTACGCATCGGGCCTGCGTGTTTCCGAACTGGTCGAGTTGCCCCTTGCCGCGTTGAATACGCGGCAAGGGGTGCTGCGGGTGACTGGCAAGGGGGGCAAGGATCGGTTGGTGCCAGTGGGTGAGATGGCACTGGAACGGATATCCGGCTACCTGGCTGCCGCGCGTCCGCAGCTCGCCAGGGGGCGCCAGCCGGCGGCATTGTTTCTCAGCATCCGTGGCGAAGGCATGACGCGCCAGATGTTCTGGATCCTGGTCAAGCGTTACGCATTGAAGGTTGGCATCAATCCGAAGCGCATTTCGCCGCATGTGCTGCGCCACTCGTTCGCCACCCATCTGCTCAATCATGGCGCCGATCTGCGCGCGTT
>JAPHUU010000174.1 GCA_026193555.1 Rhodanobacter sp. | reverse complement strand
CCTATCTGTATGACTACGCCGGGGCGCCATGGAAGACCCAGCAGCGCCTGAAGCAGATCATGGACAGCCAGTACGCGCCGCGCCCGGATGGCCTGAGCGGCAACGACGATCTCGGCCAGATGTCGGCTTGGTACGTGTTCACCGCGCTGGGCTTCTATCCGGTGACGCCAGCCAGCGACGAATACGCGATCGGCCGCCCATTCGTGGCGCGCGCAACGATCCATCTGGACAACGGGCAGCGCTTCACGGTCAGCGCATCGCCACTGGACGACGCCCACCCCTACGTCGGCGCAGTCACGCTCAATGGCAGGCCGCTGCGGCGGCCGTTCCTGCATCACGCCGAGATACTTGCCGGCGGCCAGCTGCATTTCACCATGCAGTCCGAGCCGGGCAGGCAGTGGAGCCGGAATCCGGCGACGGGGCCGCTGGCGACCAGTCAGCCGCCGCGTTGAGGGCGATAACCGCTGTCGGTGGGGGCGGGTAGCCCGATGCCGGGACATGGGTGATAACGTGAATGGCCCGCGAAACATGCCAGAATGCCGAGGTGTCGCCCATTGGGGGTTCCGATGAAGCAGACAGCGTGAAATGAAAATCGGGGACGTCATGCGTTGGCGAACCGTCGGACTGCTGTTGGCGATGGTGATCATTGTCGGGCTGCCGTATGCGGTCACGTTTGCGGGTTTGCGTATCACCCAGCAGGCCAGCGGATGGGTGGCCCACTCGAACGCGGTACGGGCGCTGGCCTACCGGATCGCCTACCTGATCCGCGACAGCGAATCGGCCACCTACCGGATGCTGGCCGGCGACAACGACGAATTGACCGGCAAGCGTGCCATGCGCGTCGGCGACGAGGCATCGGGCTTGCTGCGCCAACTGCGAGCGATGACGCGTGACAGCCCTGATCAGCAGGCCCTGATCGGTGCGCTTGAGACCGGTGTGAGCGGACATCTGACGTTGATGAAGCAGGCCATCTCGCGCCTGCAGCAGGGAAATCAGGCCGGTGCACGGCAGTCGCTGCGTGATGCCGAGGATCTGTTCAAGATGGACGGGCAGATCGCGGCCATCATGCATGACCTGGACGGCCGGTTGCGGCTGCGCGAGGCGTTGGCCCGCCAGCGGGCGTTCGAGGGCCGCCTCGTACTGACCATTACCGCACTGGCGCAGCTGCTGCTGCTGACCATCATCGTGATCACTTCCGAACGGCAGATTGGTCGGCGACAGTTGGCCGAGACCCGCGAGGGGCGCGCGGTGCTCCGTTCGCAGATGATTTTGCAGGCCGTGCGCGAACCGATCGCGCTGTTCGACGAGCGGTTGTGCAGCTTGCTGGTGAATGCGGCCTTCAGCGAGTTGTACGCGGTCGATCCGGAACAGCGTGCGCAGCCGCTGGCCGAGATCGGTGCCGGCGCCTGGAACGATCCTGCACTGCTGCAGCGGCTGCATGATGTGCTGCTGCGTGATCGTGAGCTGTGGGATTACCAGATGCGCCAGCGCACCGCTGACGGCGTCGACCGGCATGTGGTGGTCAACGCGCGACGGCTGCCGTATCAGGATCATGACCTGCCGACATTGCTGCTGACGGTCAGCGACGTCACCGCACGTACCCTGGCCGAGCAGGATGTGACTGAGCTCAATCGCCAGCTGGAGGGCAAGGTGGCGCAGGTGTCCGACGTCAATCGCGAACTGGAGGCTTTCAGCTATTCCGTCTCGCATGACCTGCGCGCTCCGCTTCGCCACATCACCGGCTTCGCGAAGAGACTGGAGCAGCATCTGGGTGAAGCCATCGACGACAAGTCCGGGCGTTACCTTGCAACCATCGCCAGCTCGGCGCAGCGCATGGGCTCGCTGATCGATGATCTGTTGGTGTTTTCCCGCTTTGGTCGTGGCGCGCTGCGCCTGCGTGCGGTGGACATGCATTCGCTGGTCGAGGAGGCTCGGGCCATCGCCGAATCGGAGCTGGAAGGTCGGCGCATCGTGTGGAGCATTGCATCGCTGCCGATGGTGATTGGCGACGAGAACATGCTGCGCACGGTATGGCAGAACCTGATCGGCAACGCGGTGAAGTACACCGGCCAGTGCGAGGTCGCGCGGATAGCGATCAGCGTGCAGCGGGCCGATCGTGGTGACTACGAATTCACCGTGAGCGACAACGGTACCGGCTTCGACATGCAGTACGCGGACAAGCTGTTCGGGGTATTCCAGCGCCTGCACCGCGAGGCGGACTTCCCGGGCAGCGGCATCGGGCTGGCGAATGTGAGACGGATCGTGCTGCGCCACGGTGGCCGTGTCTGGGCCGAGGCCGAGCCGGGTCAGGGTGCCCACTTCCATTTCTCGCTGCCGGCCCTGGATGCGGCAGGAACACGAACGTGAACAAGCCGCCCGGCGGCATGGATCGCTTGCTGGAGGCTGGCGCTAGACTGGGTGGTGCGAGGATGGCCCGATCGGCCATCCGGTAAGGACTGGGCCGGCACCGGACTTGCTGCCCGGACAGCGGAGCTTGCGGAGAACAACATGCCACACCGGCGGCTTCAACCGATGCCAATGATTCGCGTGCTCCAGGTCGAGGACAGCTCGTTCGATGCCGAGCTGGTCCTGGCCGAGCTGGACAGCGACGGCATCGACTATGAGGTGCAGCTGGTTGACGATGAGCAGGGTTTCGTCGAGGCGCTGGAGAAATTTCAGCCGCACATCGTGTTGTCCGATCTGAGCATGCCGGGCTTTTCCGGCCAGCGCGCGCTGGAGCTGCTGCGACACCATAACGAGAATCTGCCCTTCATCTACGTGTCCGCCACGCTGGGCGAGGAGGCCGCCATCGAGGCACTGCGAAAGGGTGCCACCGACTACATCCTCAAGCAGAATCCCGCACGGCTGGCCAGTGCGGTGCGGCGAGCCTTGCATGAGGCGGAGGTACAACGGGCCAGCCATCGAGCCCAGGTAGAGCTGATTCGTTCCCAGCGCTTCGAGAGCCTGGCCATGCTCGCCGGTGGCCTCAGCCACGACCTGCGCAATCTGCTGCAGCCGCTGTTGCTGGCCGGCGACAGCCTGCAGGACTACCAGGACGATCCGCGGCTGGCGCGGCTGGGCAATCTGGTGCGCGATTGCGGCAAGCGCGGGCTGGACATTGTGCAGTCCATGCTGTCTTTTGCGCGCGGTGCGCGACGCGCGGAACAGGTGCGCGTGGGTGCCTTGCTGAGTGCGCTCGAATTGCTGATGCAGGGCAGTGTGCCGCGCTCGGTGGCGATGGAGCTGGCGATCGACGATCCGGAATTGTCCTTTGAGGGCAACGACACCGAGCTGCAGCAATGCCTGCTGAATCTTTGCCTGAATGCGATCCAGGCGATGCCGAACGGGGGGCGCTTGCGTGTCGAGACGGCGCAGGCCCAGCTTCCGGCGGATTTCTTCCGGCCGGACGAGCAACGGCGGGAGGGTGGCTATCTGCGCCTGAGTGTGATCGACAGCGGTGCAGGCATGGACAAGGCTGTACAGCAGCGACTTTTCGAGCCGTTCTTCACCACCAAGGATACCGGCACCGGCCTGGGTCTGGTGTCATGCCAGCGGATCATCAGCGGTCACGGTGGCGTGATGCGGGTGGACAGCGCGCCGGGTCGCGGCACCCGGTTCGACCTCTATATTCCGTTGCACGAGCTGATCGCCGACGAGCACCAGCTGGATGGCCACGAGCACCTGGAAGGTGACGCCGAGCAGGTGCTGGTAGTGGTCGAGGCTGCCGGTGAGTTGTCCCTGCTGGTCGACACGCTCAATGCCTATGGTTACCAGGCGCACGCCAGCCAGAGCGGTACTGCCGCACTGCAGTGGATCGAAGCCTGTGGTCTGCCCGACCTGGTGCTGATGGATGCGGAGATGAACCTTTTCAGCGGCGTACAGACGCTGGCTGCCCTGGTTGAACGGGGTTTCGAAGGTGCAGTGGTCTTGCTGTCACATGCCGATGCGCCGCCGGATCGGCGGAAGTTGCCTCCGTTGCAGCAACTCCATACGCTGGACAAGCCGGTTACCACCCAGGAGTTGTTGCGCACCTTGCGCAAGGCGCTCGGTGGTGGCGGCGCCAGCGACTGAACGGTTCGCGTCGCATCCCGCACGCGCGGGCTCACCCATGGACAGGCAAGCGACAGGCAAGCGACAGCATGTTGATGTATTACCTCGCCATGGCCCAGCGCAGCTGCCGCCGCAGCAAGGCGCTGACCACCCTGGTGATCGTGCTGATGGGCTGCGGCGTGGCCTGCTGCATGGTGACTTACGCCGTATTTCGCGCCACCTCGGCCGACCCGATACCGTGGAAGTCCGGCCAGCTGTTCGTGCCCCAGATCGACAACTTCGGACCGGTGCACGACTGGAAAGGCCAGCCGCCGACCCTGCTGAGTTACACCGACGCCGAGGTGATCCTGCACGCCGCGCAGGCACGCCGACAGGCGCTGGTCTATCCGGTCAATGTGAACGTCGTGCCCGAGGATGTGCAGCGACAACCCTTCATGCAGGAGGGCGATGCGGTCAGCAGTGACTTTTTCGCGATGTTCGATGCGCCGTTCCGCTTCGGCAGCGGCTGGTCGATGGCCGATGACGATCATCGTGCCGCCGTCGTGGTGATCAGCCGTGCGCTGAACCAGAAGTTGTTCGGTGGCGGCAACAGCATGGGTCGCCAGATTCACCTCGACAGGCATGACTACCGCGTGGTCGGTGTGCTGGACGACTGGAACCCGCAGCCGCGCTTTTTCGACGTGAGCAGCGTCTCGTTTCCGTTCAGTCATCCCAGGCAGATCTATCTGCCCTTCAGTCGTGCAATTGACCTGCACAAAGCCAACACCAGCAACTTCTACTGCAGTACCGATACCAGCAATCCGGACTTGCCCAACTGGGACGCCGTGCTGCACAGCGAGTGCGCGTGGATCGGTGCCTGGGTGGAGCTGCCGACTCGGGCCGCGGCCGGGCAGTATCTGCGGTACCTGCACAACTATGCGGCCGAGCAGCAGCGGATCGGGCGTTTCGGCTGGCCGCCCAATGTGCGCCTGAGCAATGTCAGGCAATGGCTGTACCTGAATCACGTGGTGCCGCAGGCGTCGAGGCTGTCACTGATCGTCTCGTGCAGCTTCCTGCTGATCTGCCTGGTCAACGTGGTGGGGTTGATGCTGGCCCGCTTCATGCGGCGCGCACCCGAGATCGGCGTGCGTCGTGCGCTGGGTGCATCGCGTGCGGCCATCTACGGACAGTTCCTGACCGAGGCGGCGGTGGTCGGTCTGGCCGGGGGCATCCTGGGCCTGTTGCTGACGGCGCTGGGCATGGCCGGCATTCGCCTGATCTTCGAGCCGCAGATCGCGCGGCTGGCGCAACTGGATGGTTCGCTGCTGCTGCTGACGCTCGCGGTGGCCGTGGGTACGACCCTGGTCGCGGCGATCTATCCCACCTGGCGCGCGGCGCAGGTGCAGCCGGCATGGCAACTGAAATCCAACGGATGACCGCGCCCTTGACCCAACGATTGCGCTACGTCCTGCAGATCCGGCCGATCCTCGCTGCGCTGCGCCGCCACCGGATGGCCACCCTGCTCATCGTGCTGCAGATCGCCTTGACCCTGGCGGTGGTCAGCAATGCCCTGTTCATCGTCAGGACGCGGGTCGTCCATCTTTCGCGGCCGACCGGTACCGACGAGGCGCATCTGTTCGTGATCAGGAACGGCTGGCTGGGTCGGCCGGATGTGCCGCATGTGGATGCGCAGATGCGCGCCGACCTGGCGACCTTGCGCAACCTGCCGGGCGTGCGGGATGCCTTCGCCAGCGAAGCCTACCCACTGGAAGGTGGCTGGGGTGGGCTGGTACGCATCAAGCGTCGGCTGGATCAGACCACGCGGCCCCAATTCGCGATCTCCTATTTCGCCGATCAGCACGCGCTCGACACGTACGGCGTTCAACTGCTGGCGGGCCGCAATTTCCGCGCTGACGAGATCGGCAGCCTCGGGCCTTACGACAAGTCGATGCCGGCGGTGGTCATCATCACCGATGACCTTGCCCGTAAGCTCTTTCCGGATGGCTCAGCGCTGGGCCGGACGATCTACCTTGCCGATGATGCGCCAAGCACGATCATCGGCATCATCGATCGACTGGAGGGCGCCTACGTCGGCAGCACCACGCGTTCGATCGACGAGGACACCATCCTGCTGCCGGCGCGGCTGGCCAGCCCGGAGGGCACGAACTACCTGGTGCGTGTGCAACCGGGTCAGCTGGCGGCGGTGATGCATGCGGCGCCGATGGCACTATCGGCGCAGAATCGCCAGCGCCTGATCGACCCGGATCGTGATGTGGTCTCGTTGATCCAGGCGCGTGAGCAAGGCTACGCCACCGACCGCGGGGTGGCGATCATGATGGCCGCCGTCTGTGCATTGTTGCTGCTGGCAACCGCAGGCGGAATCGTCGGGCTGAGCAGTTTCTGGGTCAGTCAGCGACGTCGGCAGATTGGCGTGCGGCGCGCGCTGGGTGCCACCCGCGGCGACATCCTGGGATATTTCCAGGCCGAGAATTTCCTGATTGTCAGCGGCGGGGTGGTGCTGGGCAGTGGGCTGGGCGTGCTCGCCAATGTCGCCCTGATGCGGCAATACGAAATGGCGCGCATGCCGTTGTGGCTGCTCGCGGTGGGCGCGGTGCTGT
>JAPHUU010000412.1 GCA_026193555.1 Rhodanobacter sp. | reverse complement strand
GCCATCCCGCCGCAGCCATCCACGCCCAGCCAGGCAACCCTGTCCATGCAATCCGAGAACACCACCTGCCCCGAAACCCGTGAATCGGCCAGTTCCGTGCTTCGATTGGGCCAACTCGGCTTCGATGCCCCCGCCGCGCTGCTGGCCCGTTTCGGCCTTCGGCTGCAACGCGTGCCTCGCGACGAGCCGATTCCCGGCAGCTTCTGGGGCGATGACGAGGCCGGCATCATCGGCACCACCGTACATGCCCGCGCGGACACTCCCGTGCATTCGCTGCTGCACGAGGCCTGCCACCTGATCGTATTGCCCGCGGAGAGACGACCGGAAGTCCATACCGACGCGACCGATTCGATCGAGGAGGAGGACGCCACCTGCTATCTGCAGATCGTGCTGGCCGACCAACTGCCCGAAGTGGGCCGCGAACGTCTGATGGACGACATGGATGCCTGGGGCTATTCGTTCCGGCTTGGGTCGGCGCGTGCATGGTTCGAACAGGATGCCGAGAATGCACGGCAATGGCTGGTCGACCATCGGTTGCTGACGTCGGATGGTCACTGGATGCCACCGGCACCGGGCATCGAGCAGCACCATGACCTATCCTCTCTCGCCAGCTGACACGACCGCCAGCACACCGCGGTTGCACCGACCGAACCGACCGAACCCATTGCGCAGGCCCCACGTGTCCAGACCCATGCACCGCCAGTTCCCGATCGGCGACCTGCGTCGCCGCGTGGCGCGCCGACTGATGCGCCTGCTGTTTGGCCCGCCAGCACAGCCAAGCGGCGCCCCCCTGCCCGCCACCGGTATCCATCGCGTGCTGATCTGCCACATCAGCCATGCGCTGGGCAATGCGTTGCTGCTCACGCCGCTGATCCAGGAGATCGAGGCCACCTGGCCCGGTGTGGAGATCGACATCATCACGCGCAGCCAGGTCGGCCAGATCCTTTACGGCCACTACGCCAGCGTCAACCAGGTATTCCAGCTTCCGTCCCACGGTGTCGGCCACCCGCGACGCTGGCTGCGCGGCGTCAACGGCATGCGCCGGACCCGCTACGACCTGGCGATCGAGCCCGACCCGCAGTCGCAGACCGGGCGTCTGCTGTTGCTGATGGCCCATGCCACCTGGAAGCTGGGCTTCAGCGGCCCGAAGAAGAGCGGCCATGTCACCCATGCGGTGGAGCTGCCCGACGCCGTGCGCAACAATGGCCAGCGCCCGGTGTTCCTGCTGCGCAGCGCGCTGGGCACTGCGGACGCACACGTCGACTACCCGGTGCCCGACATTCGCCTCGATGACATCGAATTGGCGCAAGGCAGGAACGCCCTGGCCCGCGTACTCGCAGCCACCCCGTCATCCGCTGGCGAACGCAGGACGATCGGCGTTTTCGCCAACGCCACCGGCCCCAAGTGGCTCGGCCTCGATTGGTGGACGCCGCTGCTCGAAACACTGGAAGCCGGTTGTCCGGACTGCCAGCTGGTAGAAATCATCCCGATGTTCGGCCGCTCGCTGCTCGAGTCACGCTGCCCGGCCTACTACTCCAGCGACCTGCGCAAGCTGGGCAGCGTCCTCGCCAGCCTGGATGCCTACATCAGCCTGGACTGCGGGATCATGCATCTGGCCTGCGCGTCGGGCGCATCGACGCTGGCGATCTTCACTACCACCATCACCGACGAGTGGGGGCCCTACGGAGCCGGCAATCACGTGGTGCATGGTCATGATCTGCCGCCGGAGGCGGTGGCGCGCGAGATCGCGGCGGTCCTCAATCGTGTGAATCCCTGCGCCGAACAGGCATAGCGCCGCATTGCGCCGACCCAAGGATTTCACGTTCGATGCCATGGCGTCCGTCCGGCGACGTATCGGACCGGGTTAAGCTGCGGGCGATTTCACCGGATGACATCCCATGCGCTGGACACGACTCTCTCCACGATCCACCGACCTCGCCGTGTTGCTGGCCCTGGTACTGGCGCGACTGGTGCTGCACCTGCTGGCCAACGGCCAGTACGGATTCCATCGCGACGAACTGGCGGTGCTGGATGACGCGCGCCAACTGGCCTGGGGCTTTGTCGCCTATCCGCCACTGACCCCGTTCCTCGGCCATGTCGAACTGGCGCTGTTCGGCACTTCGCTGACGGGGTTCCGCTTCTTCGCAGCCGTGGCGCAATGCCTGGCGATGCTGCTGGCCGGGCTGATCGCGCGTGAACTGGGCGGCCGGCGCGGCGCGCAGGTGATCGCTGCACTGGCGACCGCCAGCATGCCGTTCTCGCTGCTGGCCGCCAGCCAGTTCATGTATGTCGGCTTTGACCTGTTGTGGTGGGTGCTGCTGGCGTGGATGGTGCTGCGATTGGTCAACAGCGGCAATTCGCGCTGGTGGCTGGCCATCGGCGCGGCAGTCGGGCTGGGCATGCTGACCCGCTACACCATGCTGTTCTGCGTCGCCGGCCTGGTCGCGGGTGTGCTGGCCACACCGCTGCGCCGGCAGCTGACGAGCGGCTGGCCATGGGCGGGCGTGGTGCTGTCGCTGCTGCTGTTCCTGCCCAACCTGCTGTGGCAGATCAACCACGATTTCGTGTATCTGGATTTCGTACGGCACATCCATGCGCGGGATATCGCGATCGGGCGCACCGACGGGTTCTTCGTCCAGCAACTGTTCGCCAATGCCAGTGTCTTCACCCTGCCGCTGTGGCTGGGCGGGCTGGGCTTCGTGATCTTCGCGAAAGACATGGCGCGCTATCGCATCCTGGCGTGGCTGTACCTGGTTCCGCTGGCGCTGTTTGCACTGGCGCAGGGGCGTGGCTATTACATGGCGCCGGCGTATCCAATGCTGCTGGCCGCTGGCGCCGTGGCACTCGAACGCTGGCACGCGCGCCTGCACCAGCAACCGGCGCGGGCACTGCGTCTGGGTAGCTGGATTGTGCTGGCCGTGGCCGGCATCAGCAGCGCCGCGATCGGATTGCCGCTGGCGCCGGTCAATTCCGTCGGCTGGCGGATCAGCCGCGCCGCCCACGACAACTTCGCCGAGCAGATCGGCTGGCCGGATCTGGTTGACCAGGTCGCGACGATCTACCGCGCGCTTCCGGAAGGCGAACGCGCGCGAACCGGCATCCTCGCCAGCAACTACGGCGAGGCCGGTGCGATCGACGTCTACGGACCCACGCTGGGTTTGCCTCGTGCGATCAGCGGCGTCAACTCCTACTGGTATCGCGGTTACGGCAACCCGCCGCCGAGCGTCCTGATCGTGCTTGGCGCGAACCCCGACGCGATCCGGCGGGCACCGGCGGACTGCACGCCAGTCGGCCGCATCGGCAACCGTTTCGGCGTGGAGAACGAGGAAACCCGCAACCATCCGCAGATATTCGTCTGCCGCCACCTGCGGGTTCCGTGGCCCGCATTCTGGCCAAAACTGCGCAGTTTCGGCTGAGCGAAAGCAGAGCAGGCGATGCCTCAACGCGGCTCCGCAATCTCCGTCTGCATCACCACGCCGGCATCCTGATTGGCCAGGGTCTGTTCCAGCGGGCGCCGGGTGATGCTGCTGTAGCGCCACCACGAAGCCGCTCCGATCAAGGTCAGCGTCGAGGCCCCCAGCGCCAGCTCCACCATGCTGCCGGACAGCAACGGCGACAGCACGCCGGCAACCACGCTGCACAGCAGCAGGCTGGCAAACGCCTGCACCGACGAAATGCCGCCGCGCTGGGTCGGGAAACGATCCAGCAGCAACAGGGTCAGGGTGGGAAACGCCAACTGCACCCCGACACCATGCAGGATCAGCGGCAGCATCGACCACGGCAGACGCGGCTGGGGAAACAGCCACGCCAGCAGCAGATGCAACGCACAAGCCAGCAGCAGCACGGCATATCCCAGGTTCAGGGTGAAACGCACGCTGGCGCGTCCGGCCATCCGGCCCGACAGCCAGGCGCCGCTGACCAAACCCGTCACCACCGGAATGAACAACCAGGGAAAACCCTGTGCCGACAGATGCAGCAACTCGCGCACGATGTGCGGGGCCGAGGCGATGTACAGGAACAATCCGGCAAAGTTGACCGAGCTGGAGATCAGCAATGGCCAGAACACACGATCGCGACTGAACGATGCATAGGTCGCCAGCAGATGCCGTGGTGCAAACGAGGTGCGCCGCTCGGGGGGATGGGTTTCCTCCAGCAGCAACCACAACGCCAGCGCCAGCACCGCGGTGAAACCGGTCAGCACCCAGAAGATGCCATGCCAGCCGCTGAACGACAGCAGCTGCGCACCGACCATCGGCGCAATCACCGGCGCCACCCCGAAAATCATCATCACCCGCGACATCATCTGCTGCGCGGCGGCGCCTTGAAGACTGTCGCGAATGAGTGCTCTGCCGACCACCAAACCGGCACCGGCACACATGCCCTGCAGGCCGCGACAGGCCAGCAACATCATGAACGAGGTCGACAACGCCGCACCGACCGACGCAAAGGCATACACCAGGATGCCGGCGACGATCACCGGCTTGCGCCCGATCG
>JAPHUU010000264.1 GCA_026193555.1 Rhodanobacter sp. | reverse complement strand
TGCGCTGCAGGTGGAGATCGACGAGCGTGTCACCCGGCTGGCCGAGAAATACTTTCCCGAACTGTGCGAAGCCAACGACGACCCGCGCGCGGAGTTGCTGTTCATCGACGGCATCAAGTACATGGCCGAGTGCGAACCGGACTCGCTGGACCTGGTCATCGTCGATTCGACCGATCCGGTCGGCCCGGCCGAAGGCCTGTTCAACGCCTCGTTCTATGCCAGCTGCCACAAGGCACTGCGCCATGGTGGCATCCTGGTGCAGCAGAGCGAGTCCCCGCTGGCGCACCTGGACCTGATCAAGTCGATGCGCTCGGCGATGCGTACCACGGGCTTCGCCGCCGTACGCACGCTGCCGTTTCCGCAGCCGTGCTATCCCACCGGCTGGTGGAGCTGCACGATGGCGCGCAAGGGTGGCGACCTCTCCGGTTTCCGCGAGCGCGGCTCGATCAGCAAGAGCTTCGCCACCCGCTATTACAACGCCGACATCCACAAGGCGGCGCTGGCGCAGCCCGAATTCATGCGCGAGGCGCTGGGCGAGTAGCTCCTGGTCGGGCAACGGGGGGACGACACGGTGGTGCGTGTGTTGTCCTCTGCTCCCCGATCCGCGCGCTCCTGGAACATCTAGAACATCTTGCTGCGCACCTTCGGCATCAGCACCAGCAACAACGTGCCCAGCGGGCCCAACAGCAGCGACAGCAGGAACCACAGCAGACCGCTGCGATTCTTGCCCTGCGCCAGCGCGGCATTGATCAACGCCAGCGTGCCCCAGCCAGCAAACCAGGGTGCGCCAACAGCCAAGATCGAGAAGTGTTCCACCATGTCTCTCCGGGGACGATCCCGGACCGCAGGAAGTCCGCTGCCGGGAAACCCCATCCTAACAAGCCGGGCGCGGACTGCCAGCCCTCTTCGTGAGTCCCGTTCCGCCACGTTCAACAACCGGACGTTATGCTGCGCGCTTTGACTGCCGACGGATGCCCATCATGCGTGGATTGCCTTGCCTGGCCCTGAGCTGTGCGCTGACTCTGGTAATTGCTCCCGCATCGGCCGCCAGCAGCGTCGACCAGCCGACGGCCGCAACTCCCGAACCCCACGCGACGCCGACGGCCAAGGCCCGCGACGAGGCGCAGATCGCGTTTCAGCGTGATCTGGTCAGCGTATTGGCGCCCCGCGCCGACGCCATGCCGCTGCTGGCCGCGGCGCTGCTCGCCCGACCGCTGGCCAACCAGCCCCGAAGCAACAACTTCCATGCCTTGATCGGCCGCGCCGCCCGGGCCGATGACACCAGCGCCGCCATCAGCTGGATACGCCTGGCCGACTGCGACGCCAAGGCGGATGCCTGCCCGAATACCTCGGCGCTTGGCAAGCTGCTGACCCAGGCACCCGACAACGCGGCGGTATGGCTGCTGAAGCTCGGCGTCGATACCCAGCTCATGAAGTCGGACGACGCACGAGCGGACCTGACCCGCGCCGCCGCCGCCAGGCTTTACGACGACTACGCTGGCGACAGCCTGCAGGCGCTGGCCGGCAATGTCGGCGTGTTGCCGCCCCCGGCCGCCACGCTGGATCCCGCCAACGGCGCCGGGGCGACTTCGGTGCAGCTGATGCTGACCTATGGAGTGGCCGGCGCCCAGCCACAGCCAGGCATGCCGTTGCTCGCCCAGTTGTGTGAGAAGGCCACCGAAGATGCCTCGATCAAGTCCGATTGCCTGGCCTTGGCCAAGGTCCTGGAATGGGGCTCCAGTCCTCTGGCACGCTCGCTCGGCCTGCACCTGCGCGAAGTGCTGACGGACGATCCGGCGCAACGCGAAGATGCCCGACGCGCCCGCATCGACCTGATCTGGCAGGTACAGAACTTCGCGCAACTGCTGGATCGGGCGCGCGGCGACGGTGTACTGGCGCAGCATCTGCTGGTGCTGGCCAGCAAGGGCGGCACCGAAATGAGCCTGTTGCTGGCGGCCCTGCGCGACAACCAGATCGCCGCCAGCGCGCCGACCGACTGGAAGCCACGGCAGCCGGACTGACTCCACGCGCCCGGACCTTTGCGGCGCATCCGCAGCCGTGTAGGCTTGGGCCACCTTCCGCGGCAAGGATCAGTCGATGCTTACGACGCTGGTGGCAAGCAGCAAGGGCGGCTGCGGCAAGAGCACGCTGGTGACCCAGCTGGCGTCGCACTGGGCGCAAGCAGGGCAGCACACCGTCATCATCGACACCGACCGGCAAGGTTCCAGCTACCGCTGGGCCGGTCTGCGACCGGACAACGTGCCCGGCGTGCTGGCACTGTCCGGCGGCCGCAAGGTGCTGCAGCGGCTGCCACCGGATACCTCGCAGTTGTTGATCGACACGCCCGCCGGCGCCGGCGAACGCGAACTGGAACCCTTCCTCGGACAGGCCAGTGTGCTGCTGGTGCCGGTACTGCCATCCTCGTTCGACCTGCATGCCACGCTGGGCTTCATCGAAACCCTGAGACGCATCGACCGCATCCGTCGCGGCAAGTTGCCGGTGGCGCTGGTCGCCAACCGGCTCAAGCCGTGGACCCATGCCAGTCAGGACGCGGTCGCGCAACTGGCCGAGGAATCCCCGTTTCCCATCGTCGCCCAGTTGCGCGACAGCCAGGCCTACGTGCTGCTGGGCGCGCTCGGCAAGGGCATCTTCGACTACCAGTCCGAACAGGTGCGCGGCCACCAGCAGGACTGGAAACCACTGCTGCGCTGGATCAAGCGCCAGCAATGAAGCGGTGGTCCGCAGACTTTCACCGCACGACAACACCCACCGGAGTCCTCCATGCAAGAACTGATTTTGTTGCGGCACGCCGAGGCCGAACCACTGGACAAGGCTGGCGACGATACGCAACGCGCACTGAGCGCGCGCGGTGAACAGGAGGCCCTGGCGGCCGGCGTATGGCTGGCGGCACATGGTGCACGACCCGATCGCGTACTCTGCTCGCCGAGTCGGCGCACCGACGAAACCGCCCGACTCGCCCTCGCTGCGATGACCGCGGCGCCGACGTCCCAATGGGCCAGCGAAATCTACGACGCCTCGCCCGGCGAACTGCTGGCCCTGCTCGACCAGCATGGCGATGCCGATACTGTGATGCTGGTGGGTCACAATCCCGGTATCGAGCAGCTGGTCGCCTTGCTGGTCGAAGGTCGCTCCGACGAATGTCGCGGCATGCCCCCCGGCGCGCTGGCGGTGCTGCATCTCAATGGCGCACTGGAACCCGGCAACGCCCGGCTGGATGCATTCTGGTCGCCGTGAGGCGTCGGCTTCACCCGCTGCTGCTGCTCGGCCTGCTGTCTGCCGCGCCAATGGCGTGGCCTGCCGATTTCGCGATCGACACCGGCCGCTCCCATGCCGAGTTCGCCGTACGCCTGCTGTGGCTGCACAACGTCAAGGGGCGTTTCACACAAATTGACGGCACGGTGAAGCTTGATCCGCAGGGTCTGGCGACCGTCGATGCGCGCATCGCCACGGACAGCGTCACGATGCATTCAGAGCGCTTCCGCCAATGGATGATGGGGCCGGAGTTCTTCGATGCGGGGCGCTATCCGACGATCCATTTCCTGTCCGAGCCGGTGCCGCTGACCCGATTGACGACCGGCGGCACATTGGCGGGCCAGCTCAGCCTGCGCGGCGTCAGCCGCCCGGTCCGCTTCGAGCTGCTGCCGGAAGACTGCCGCAGTCTTGCCACCGCCACCTGCAAGATCGAGGCGCGCGGTTTCATCTCGCGCAGCGCCTTCGGCATGACCAGCCACCAAGCCGCGCTCTCGGACCACGTGCGGCTGGCCATGATGATCGTGCTGGCTCCCGCCCCGAAGTGAGCCGTACCCGTATCATGTGCGCCATGTCCGTACGCCAGCTCGCCCTGTTCTGTCTGCTCGCCGCCGGACTCGTCCTGCAAGGTTGCACGGTGTCACGCGCACAGATCCGGCACGCCGATGCACTGGTCGCGGCGACCGTCGACCGCCAGCTGAGTTGCGATCAGCCCGATCACTGCGCGACGCCCTCGCCGTTGCTGCAGGCAGCGACCCAGGCGATCGCCGATTCCACACCGCAGGCTCCCGTGCATGTGGTGACTCTGCTCAATCAGAGCCAGCCGGCGCTGGCGGCGCGCATCAACCTGATCCGCGCCGCGCGGCACTCGATCGACGTGCAGACCTACATCTGGGACCACGACGATGCCGGCATGCTGATGTTGAACGAGCTGGTGGACGCTGCACGCCGTGGCGTCACGGTCCGCATCCTCGCCGACCAGCTCAATTCATTCGATGACATGGATCTGCTTGACCGGCTCACCCGGGCCAGCGTCAACCTGCAGGTGCGGCTGTACAACCCGACCTTTCACAAGGCGCGGACCCAGCCGGTGGAGTTCGCCGCCGGCATCCTGTGCTGCTTCGTGCGCTTCAACCAGCGCATGCACAACAAGCTGTTGCTGGTGGACGACAGCATCGGCATCACCGGCGGGCGCAATTACGAGGACCGCTATTTCGACTGGAACGACAGCTTCGACTATGTCGATCGCGACGTGATGGTCGGTGGCCCGGCCGCGCGGCAAATGGCCGCCAGCTTCGAGCTGTTCTGGCAGCATCGGCGCGCGCTGCCACTGACCCATCTGCGTGACGTCAACCGGCGCATCCTCGGCGACAGCGCAGCACCGACATGGCCGACGCCGCACTATCGGCGACCGTTGCGGGTCGCCCGGATCCAGCGCGACGCCGAGGATCCGCAGTGGCTCAAGGCCCGGCTGATCGACCCGACCCTGCACACCCGTGAGGTCGAATACTTCAGCGACCTGCCGGCCAAGACCGATGACCCGACCAGGAAGGACGCCCTCGACTTCACCCGGCATCTGATGAAGATGGTCAGCGATGCCCGCCACGAGGTGCTGCTGCAGACGCCGTACCTGGTGATGAGCCGGCAGGCGCAGGGAATCTTCCGCCGACTGCATCGGCGCGCGGATCCACCACGGATCATCGTCTCGACCAACTCGCTGGCCTCGACCGATGCGTTTGCGGTGTATGCGCTGTCGTACAAGCACCGCAAGCGCTACCTGACCAAGTTCGGCTTCGAGATCCACGAGCTGAAGCCGCATGCGCCGGGGCCGGCCATGGACTATCAGCTGGCCAACCTCGACATCGATCAGCGGATGCCGTCGATGGAGACCGCCACGCCGGCCGCCGCCGATCGCCCTCGCCCGCACCTGCTGGGTAGCCGCGGCGGCAGTCGCCAACCCGCCCCGTTGTTCAGCACGGGCCTGCGCTTCGGCCTGCATGCCAAGTCGCTGGTGATCGACGACGACGTGGGGATGGTCGGCTCGCACAATTTCGACCCGCGTTCGGATCATTACAACACCGAAGCGGGCGTGATCGTCTACGATCGCCGCTTCGCCGAGCGGTTGCGCCACAGCATCATGCGCGACACCCAGCCCGACAACGCATGGGTGATCGCGCCGCGCCGCGCCACGGTCCCGCTGCTGGCCGGCATCGACCGGGCGATCTTCAATGTTTCCGAACAGCTGCCCCTGTTCGACCTGTGGCCGTTCCGCTATGCCACCAGCTTCCAGCTCAAACCCGGTTGCCAGCCGATGCGCGCCAGCGACCCAGGCTTCTACGCCTGCTACGAGCCGGTCGGCGATTTCCCCGACGTGGCGATTTCCCCCAAGTGGATCATCACCCGCCTGATCACCGCGTTCGGTGCGGGGGTCAAGGGCGTCCTCTGAGCGGCGCCCTTCGCATGGGATGGCTTTACGGCAAGCGCGCGAGTGCTGCGGTACGGGAAGTGAAAACCATCGGCAGCTCGCCGCTGATCCCGGCCGGACGATCCGTCGGCACCGCGAAGCGCCAGCCGCGCACGCTGTGCAAGGCATGTTGGTCGAGGACCGGATCGCCGCTGGATGCGATCAGGCTGGCGGCATGCACGCGACCGTTGCCGTCGATGTCCAGGTGCAACACCACGCGACCGTCCAGATGGCCGCGCAAGCGGTCCCAGGATCGCGCGGTATCGGCGGGCATGGCCACGGGTTGCAGCGATGTCGACGCGGTGGCGGCGGCCTGCGCCGCGCCGAGGTCGCCGCGGGAACGCTCGGCTCCCGGGTGGCGCACCTGCACGGCACGAACCGGGCCATGCCCGTGTCGCGACGGGGACGAGGGACGCTGCGCCAGTGACCCATGCCGGGTGGCCGCAACACGAACCCTCGGTCCGGGCCAGCCGCTGGTCAACGTGCTGAGCCAGCTGGTGCCGGCGATGCCGATCGCCAGCGCCAGCGCGCTCAGAGCGCTGCTGGTGCGCAGGCGCAGCATGAGCGGAGCGGTGGTTTCACGGCCGTTCGAGGATCGCGGTGACGCCCATGCCGCCGGCGGTGCAGATCGAGATCAGCCCGCGGCCGGAACCTTTCTGTTCCAGCATCCGGGCCAGGGTGGCGACGATCCGCGCCCCGGTCGCGGCGAACGGATGGCCGGTGGCCAGACTGGAGCCGTGGACGTTGAGCTTCGCCGGATCGATCGCGCCCAGCGGCGCATCCAGCCCGAGTCGGCTGCTGCAATAGTCGGCCGATTCCCATGCCCGCAGGGTGCACAGCACCTGGGCGGCGAACGCCTCGTGGATTTCGTAGTAGTCAAAGTCCTGCAGGGTCAGGCCGTTGCGCGCCAGCATCCGCGGCACCGCAACCGTCGGCGCCATCAGCAGGCCCTCGCCATGCACGAAATCCACCGCAGCGACCTCCGCATCACGCAGGTATGCCTGGATCGTCAGTCCCCGCTGCGCCGCCCACGCGTCGCTGGCCAGCAGCACCGCCGCCGCGCCATCGGACAGACCGGTGGAATTGCCCGCGGTGAGCGTGCCGTGGCCGGAATGCCGGTCGAAGGCCGGCTTCAGCGCGGCCAGCTTGTCGATACTGGAATCGGGGCGCAGGAAGCCGTCACGCTTGAGCCCGCGAAACGGCACCAGCAGCTCGTCGAAGAAACCGGTGTCATACGCGGCGGCCAGCTTGCGGTGACTGTCCAGCGCCAGCTGATCCTGGGCCTCGCGGCTGACATGCCATTCCCTGGCCATCTGTTCGCAATGGGCGCCCATCGACTTGCCGGTACGCGGCTCGGCCACGCCGGGAAACGAGGGCTTCAGCTCGCGCAGCGAAAACCCACGCACGGCGGCCCGCAACTTGTCCAGCGGGGCCTTCGCCCGGTTCATCGCCAGCAGGCGTTTGCGCAGGCGCGTGCCGTAGACGATCGGTACATCACTGGTGGTGTCCGAGCCGCCGGCGATACCGGCCTCGATCTGCCCGACCGCGATCTTGTTGGCGATGATGATCGCGTTGTCCAGCGAGGTGCCACAGGCACGGGCGGTGGTGATGCCCGGCGTGGTCGGCGCCAGCCCCGAGCTGAGTAGAGCCTCGCGCGCGAGGTTCCAGTCGGACGAATGCCGGATCACCGCCCCCATCGCCACTTCACCCAGCTCCACGCCGTGCAGGCGGAAGCGTTCGACCAGCGCCCCGAGCACCTTCACCGACAAGCCGAAGTTGCCGACATCGGCGTACGCGGTGTTGTTGCGGCAAAACGGTATACGCACGCCGCCGATCACCCCAACGCGCCTGCGCGTACTTTCCATGGTCGGAACATTCCGGAGCTGAATTGGCCCAAGGCTAACCCGCGATGCCGCGCGGTGAAAGCCCGAATCGCCGCCGCTGTCGCGATCCGTTCAGGCCGTGCCGCAGGCGCATTCACCCCGGCTGATAGAATCGCTCTCCCTGCCACCGCGGAATACCCCCCTTGGAAGTACAAACGCTGGTTGCCCTGCCAGTCGTGCTGGCGCTGGAACCGGTCGCCGGTGACAGCCCGCCGCGACTGACCCTGACCCGCGACGAGGCAGCCGAGCTGGCGGGCCTGGTCGCCACCGATCTGCTGGCGCTGGTGCCGCAAGTCGGCGAGGCACGACTCGCACTGACCGGCGCACTGTTCGACCAGGTCGAATTGCTGCGGCCGGGCTTTCCGGTATGGGCCACGCTGGACGAACTGGCCCGGCGGGTACCGCGCGGGCCACTGGACAACGTGGTGGCCTTCGGCAGCCATGAGGGGCACATGCCGGCGCCGCCGCTGCAGCCCTCGCCGCAGTTTGCCGATGGCCCGATGCGCTTGCTGCCACTGAGCCTGCTGGCGCCATCGGCACTGGCCGATGATCTGTCAGCGGAACTGGAAGTGCAGCTGGTCGGACGCGGCGAAGCCAGCGCGCAGACCGCCGACTGGCTGATGCGCACGCTCGGCATCCGGCTCGAACACGTGCGTTACCTCAGCCGCAACGACCTGCTGGCGCTGACCTGCGTGCAATACGAGCACGTCAACCTGGCGGCACTGTGGTCGCTGCTGGAAGCGGCGCTGCTGATGCCCGAAGGCGAAGAGTCCAGCCTCAGCGCCCGCGGCCTGAGCCTGCGCTACGCAGATGCCCAAGTGCAGGTGCAGTCACCGAGCCTGTGGCTGGCCGCGCAAGCCGGCAACCTCGCGCAGCGCCAGCACGACTTTGCCGGGATCATCTTCGAACTGCGCCAGTACGCCGCCCTGCTCGACGCCCACGGCCTGCCGCTGCGACTGCTTGCGGCCGTCGAACGCCACGTCGAGGCCGGTGCCGGCTACCTGCTGGAAACGCTGGCCGTCGCCGAACCCGGCGACGGGCCGCCGACCATCGTCGCGCATGAGGCACCCGGCCTGGGCGTGATCGCGCTGACCGTGGCGCAACGCGGCGAGGGTGGCCGCGCACGCGTGCTGGTCCACGCCTATCCGCTGCAGCCGCAGGTCATCGGCCCACTGCTGGCCCTGCTCGCCGATCGCCATCATGCGGCGGTCGAACTGCATGCGCTGGGCCGGATTTCGCTGGACGACGACGGCCAGCTGACGGCCCCGGTGACCGCCCTGCATTGAGTCCGCCGCCGGTGGCCACCGCGCCAACTTTGCAGCGGCGCATGGCGGGTGCATGATGGAGCCGGCACCGACAGGGGGCGCCGAAACGGATGCGATGACCATGGGCATGCACGAGCCTGCCGAGGCAACGTCACCACCTAGCGAAACGCACTGCCCCGAGCGCTTGCTGCATGGGGCGCCTGCGCTGCTGACCTATCTCGACCGGGATCAGCGCATTCGCTGCGCCAACGACACCCATCGCCGATGGCTGGGTCTCGATCCGGCGCGCATGATCGGACAGCGCCTGATCGACGTGATCGGCCAAGCCAACCATCAACTGGCCAGCGCGGCGCTCGAACGTGCCTATGCCGGACGCCTGGGTGTGTACGAGGGCGAGGTGCACAGGGGCAGGGAGCGGCGCTACGTACACGGCAACTTCCAGCCCGATTTCGATGCCGACGGGAAGGTCTGCGGCGTCTTCACCGCTTTGGTCGACATCACCGAGCGACGGACCCTGGAGTTGCAGCTGCACGAGAGCGAGCAGCGTTTCTTCGGCGCATTCCAGTACGCGGCGATCGGCATGGCGCTGATCAGTCCCGATGGCCGTTTCCTGCGCGTCAACGCCGCGCTCTGCCGCATGCTCGGCTATACGGAGGACGAACTGCTGGCGCTCGGCGTCGCCGACGTCTCCCACCCCGACGACTTTGCGGACGACTCGGAGCTGCAGCGGCAGCTGCTGGCCGGCGAGCGCCCGTCCTACCAGCTGGAGAAGCGCAACTTCCACAAGGGCGGCCGCGTCGTCGAGATCGAACTCAGCGTGTCGCTGGTGCGCGACGAGCAGGGCGTGCCGCGCTACTTCGTGTCGCAGGTGCAGGACATCAGCCAGCGCAAGGCCTTCGAGGAAGACCTGCATCGCGAGCGCGAACTGGCCGAGGTGACCTTGCGCTCGATCGGCGACGCGGTGATCACCACCGACCCCGAGCTGCGGATCACCTCGCTCAATCCGATCGCCGAAGCGATGACGGGCTGGCCCAGCCGCGAGGCACTTGGCCGGTCGGTCGACGATATCTTCGAGTTGTTCGACGCCACCGACGGCCAGCCGGTGGCCAACCCGCTGCATGTGGCGATCAAGCACAACATCATCATCGACCTCGCCTCCAGAACCTCGCTGCGGCACCGACACGGTTTCGACACGCCCGTGGAGGACTCGGCGGCACCCATTCACGATCACGCGGGCAACGTGATCGGCGGCGTGCTGGTGTTCCATGACGTCAGCGAGACACGCACGCTGACGCTGAAGATGATCCACCTGACCCAGCACGACGCGCTGACCGGATTGCCCAATCGCAGCCAGTTGCACGGCCAGGTCGGGCAGGCGCTGGCCGCCGCGGCACGGCGCCAGCAGCGCTGCGCCGTGCTGTATCTGGATATCGAGCACTTCAAGCAGGTCAACGAACTGTACGGCCATGACGCCGGTGATCGCGTGCTGCGTGCGTTTGCGCAGCAACTCCGCCGCTGCCTGCCCAGCGAAGAGCTGCTGAGTCGCTATGGTGGCGACGAGTTCGTGGTGGTGGTGCCGCACGTGGAGACCGTCGGTGCGGTGGCCAGCCTGTGCCAGCGGCTGATTGCCCATGGCGAGGAGACCAGCCTCGGCGACCTGCCCGAACTCGGGTTGCGCCTCAAGGTCGGCATCAGTGTCTATCCGGATGACGCCAGCGACGCCGAAACGCTGCTGCTGCACGCGGAAACCGCCATGTGCGCCGCCAAGGCACAGCAGTCGCACAGCTACCGCTTCTTCACCGCGACCATGAACGAACGCGCGCAGGCGCGCCGCCAGATCGAGCAGGCGCTGCGGCAGGCATTGCCGCGCAACGAGCTCCAACTGCACTACCAGCCCAAGGTCGACGCCGGCAGCGGCCTGGTCGTCGGTGCCGAGGTGCTGTTGCGCTGGCATGTGGATGGGGTGGCGCTGCACGAACCGGACGCCTTCATTCCGATCGCCGAAGACAGCGGACTGATCCTTCCGATCGGCACCTGGGTGCTGCGCCAGGCCTGCAACCAGGCCCGGCAATGGCAGCAGCAGGGCCGCGCCGTGCCGATTTCGGTCAACGTTTCGCCGCTGCAATTCCAGCATGCGGACTTCTACAACTGGCTCGACCACGCGCTGGCCGAGAGCGGGCTCGACCCCGGCCTGCTCGAGCTGGAGCTGACCGAACGCATGGTGATGTCCGGCGGCAGCACCACCATCGAGCGGCTGCGGCGGATCAAGCAGCGCGGCGTGCGACTGTCACTGGACGATTTCGGCACCGGCTACTGCAGCCTGTCCTACCTGAGGCACTTCCCGATCGACGCGCTGAAGATCGACCGCGTGTTCGTCGACGATGTGATCCATCATCCGGATACCGCCACCATCACCCGCGCGATCATCGCCATGGCGCGCAGCCTCGACAAGCAGGTCATCGCCGAGGGCGTGGAAACCGAGGAACAGGCCAGCTTCCTGCGCGAGGCCGGCTGCGCGCAGCTGCAGGGCTTCCTGTATGGCAAGGCGATGCCCGCGGCGGCATTCGAACAACGACTGCGCGCGGTGCCCTGATCCGGCTCAGTCCGCCCCGTCGCCCGTGCCCGGAAGCGCGCTCTCGTACATCCAGTAATGGCAACGCTGCATGCCTAGGTCGGCATAGGTCGCCTGCGCCTGGCGGTTTTCGGTCTCGACATACAGACGCAGACCCACCGCTCCACCCGCCACCGCGCGCCGTGCCACGTCGGCATACAGCGCGCGGAATACCCCGCCACGACGGGCGGCCGGTATCACGTAAACGCTCTGGATCCACCAGAAATCGCCGCAGCGCCAGTCACTCCACTCGTAGGTCACCAACAGGCTGCCGACGGCGACACCCGCGCGCTCGGCGATCAGGTAGAAGCCGCGCCCGGGCTGCTCCAGCACACCGGCGATCCCTCGCTCGAGCACGATGGGATCGAGCTGCTTGTGCTCGGTCTCCCAGGCCATCGCTGCGTTCCAGGCCAGCAGTTCGGGGATGTCGGCGGTAGTGGCGGCACGGATCAGCAACGCGGGCACGGGAAGGTTCCGTTGAAGGGAGGCGTTCATCCTAGCGCGCAAAGCCTTCACACCGCGACGTGTACCTTGCCCGGTGCGGCAGGCATCCAGGCGTGTGTCACCTCGACCACCCGCCGCCGCCGAGGCGCCCGGGCCCGCGATCTGAATCGCGCGAATCTCAAGCAGGAAGGCTGGACGTGACTATCGGCAACAAGCTCAACCTGGTCAGGCTGCGGCGTCTGCGCGCATTCAACCGCCGTCGCGCAGCGGCGCGGATCCGGGCGGAGCAGGAGCCGGCGCTGCGTGCCGAGCTGTTCAGCACCGAGCAGATGGAACGCCATGGCCGCGTGCTGGCTGGCCAGCACCGGCTCTGCGCGCGGTCCGGTGCCAACCAGCTGCTGACCCGGCTGGACGACAACGAGCTGGTGCTGATCCACGCCTGCGAGAGGCTTACCGCGGCAACCCGCCGCCAGCTTCCGATCACTCCGGCGGCCGAGTGGCTGCTGGACAACTTCTACCTGATCGAGGAGCAGGTGCGGCTCGCGCGGCGACATCTGCCGCAGGGCTACAGTCGCGAGTTGCCACGCCTGCGGCAAGGCCCTTCGGTCGGACTGCCGCGCGTCTACGACCTGGCGCTGGAAGTCATATCGCATGGCGATGGCCGCGTCGACACCACGACCCTCAGCCGCTTTGTCAGCGCCTACCAGAGCGTGAGATCGCTGCAGCTGGGTGAACTGTGGGCGATCCCGATCATGCTGCGGCTGGCTCTGATCGAGAACCTGCGCCGGGTTGCCGCCAGGGTCATCACGGACTGGAAATATCGCAGCGAGGCGGCCAGCTGGGCCGACAAGATGACTGCCACCGCCGAGCGGGCGCCGAACAGCGTGGTGCTGGTGGTGGCCGACATGGCCCGCTCGGATCCGCCGATGATCGGTCCGTTCGTGGCCGAGATGGCGCGCCGGCTTCAGGGCCAGAGCCATGCGCTGGCGCTGCCGTTGAACTGGATCGAGCAGCGCCTGTCCGAAACCGGGCAGAGCATCGAACATCTGATTCAGCTGGAGGCGCAGCAGCAGGCCGCCAATCAGGTGTCGATCAGCAACAACATCGGCAGCCTGCGCGCCCTGTCGGCCATCGACTGGCGCGACTTCGTCGAGTACGCCAGCGTCGTCGAGCAAACCTTGCGCACGGATCCGGCGGGAACCTACGCCGCCATGGATTTCGCCACCCGCGACCGCTATCGGCACGAGGTGGAAGCGCTGGCGCGCCATCACCGCCTGCGCGAACCGGCGGTGGCCGCCGCCGCCATCGCG
>JAPHUU010000160.1 GCA_026193555.1 Rhodanobacter sp. | reverse complement strand
CCCCCTTTTTCTGGACCCAGGCGCTGGGTGCCTTCAACGACAATGCGTTCCGCAATGCGCTGGTGATCCTGGTGGCGTTCCAGATGGGGCTGGATGACCACACTGTGTCGCTGTACACCAATCTGGCGCCGGCGCTGTTCATCATCCCGTTCTTCCTGTTCTCGGCGACCGCCGGACAGCTGGCGGAGAAGTTCGAGAAGACCCGGATCATCCGTTTCGTCAAGCTGTTCGAGATTGCCGCGATGACCCTGGCGGGGGTCGGGTTCTACACCCACCACACCGCGTTGCTGCTGGTGGTGCTGTTCCTGATGGGGCTGCACTCGACCCTGTTCGGTCCGATCAAATACGCGATCCTGCCGCAGGCGCTGAAGCCGGACGAGCTGGTGGGCGGCAACGGCCTGATCGAAACCGGGACCCAGCTGGCGATGTTGATCGGCATGATCACGGGTGGCGCCCTGATGGCCGTTGCCGGCGTCGGCCCGCTGCTGGCCACGGCGGCAACCATGACCGTGGCGATCGCCGGTTATCTTGCCAGCCGGCGGATTCCGGCGGCCCCGGCCACGGCACCGGAGTTGAGATTCAACTGGAATCCGTTCAGCGAGACGGCCAGCGTGCTCGGCATCGTGCGGCGGGATCGAGCCGTGTTCAACGCGGTACTTGGCATTTCGTGGTTCTGGTTCTACGGCACCGTGCTGATCGCACAATTGCCGAACTACACCCGACTCAACCTGGGTGGCGACGGCTCGGTCAACATTCTGGTGCTGACCTTGTTCTCGATCGGCACCGGGGTCGGTTCGCTGTTGTGCGAGCGAATGTCCGGCCGGCGGGTCGAGGTCGGGCTGGTACCGCTGGGCGCCTTCGGCCTGACCGCGTTCGCGGCCGATCTCTTTCTGGCGCGGCCGGGGCTGGCATCGAGCCACGGTCTGGACTGGCTGGGGTTCCTGCAGGCGGGTGGCAGCTGGCGCATTGCCCTGGATCTGACCCTGATCGGTGTGTTTGCCGGATTCTACGTGGTGCCGCTGTTCGCCTTCATCCAGAGCCGCACCCCGCGCGACCGTCTGTCGCGGGTGATCGCCGGCAACAACATTCTCAATGCGCTGCTGATCTGCTGTGCCGCCGGTTTTGGTCTGGGGCTGGGCGCACTGGGGTTTGGCGTGCCGCAGGTGTTCCTGGCGACGGCGGTGCTCAATGCGTTGGTCGCGCTCTACATCTTCACCCTGGTGCCCGAGTTTGTGATGCGCTTCATGACCTGGGTGCTGGTCAACACGTTGTACCGGGTTCGTGTCGATGGTGTCCGGCAGGTTCCCGAGGAAGGTGCGGTACTGCTGGTCTGCAACCATGTCAGCTTCGTCGACGCGCTGCTGCTGATGGCGAATCTGCGGCGACCGGTGCGCTTCGTGATCTATTACAAGATCTTCAACATCCCGCTGCTGCGTTTCATGTTCCGCACCGCCAGGGCCATTCCGATCGCCGGGCTGAGGGAAGACCCGCTGCTGTTGCAGCAGGCGTATGACGCGATTGACGCGGCACTGGCGGCTGGTGAAGTGGTGTGCCTCTTTCCCGAGGGTGCGCTGACGCGTGACGGCGAAATTGCGCCATTTCGCTCGGGGGTGGAGAAGATTCTTGCGCGACGCGCGGTGCCGGTGGTTCCGATGGCGCTGCGTGGCCTGTGGGGCAGCGTCTGGAGTCGTCGCGACTCGATGTTGCATCGCTCCCGCTTGCCGCGACGTTTTCGCGCCAGGGTGGAGCTGGTGGTGGATGCGCCCCTGGCGCCGCCACAGGTCAGCGCGGCGGCACTGGAGGCGCGGGTTCGCGAGTTGCGTGGCGAGCTGGCGTGATCCCGCGACTTCAGCGCGGGAGTCTCAGCTGAGCATGCCGCCGACCACGATCAGCGCCGCCACGCTCAACCACGCCAGCAGGGCGCGCAGCAGGGCCGAGCGCAGGCGCACCAGTTCGACCAGCGGATCGCTGCGCTCCTCGAAGTAGCCATCGCCGGCCTCGATGTCGGTGATGACATCGGCCTGCGCGGCGGCACCCAGAAACTCCGGCCCTGTGCTGTACCAGCTGGTCGCCGGGGCCTGCTGATGCCAGCGTCGCCAGGCGCCGATGACCGCTTCCCAATGACCGACCAGGGCCAGCGTGAAGACCAGCAACTGCGCCGGCAGCCAGTCCAACGCGTTGGCCAGATAGCGGGCACTGGTCGCGCTCTCCGGGTCCAGTTGCAGGGACGTGTCGCGCGCCAGCGTCTGCGCCAGTCGATACAGCAGCGCACCGACCGGGCCCAACAGGAAGAACCACAGCAGCACGGCAAAGCGCCGGCGCAATGCCGCATAGGCAATGGCCACCCCCAGCGCCGGCGCACCCCAGATGATCGGGCGGCCATCGTCGGAAAGTGCCTGCGCTGCCGCTTCGCGGCGCGCGCCATCGGGGGCATTCAAAATCGCCTCCAGATCGGCCTCGAACTCGCGCGGACCGAAGCAGTACAGCAGCACGATGAGCGAAAACAGCAGACGCAGCAACTCGGCCGCGGCAGTACGTCCGAGCAACCACGACAGCAGCAGGCACAACGCCGAAGGCAGCAACAGCGCCAGCACTACCCGGCCGCTGCCGCTGGTATCAGCCAGTTGCGCCACCCAGCGGCGGAACAGGCTGTCACCACGCCAGCGTGCGAGCTGCGGCATGAGGTGGAGCACCCCGAGGGCGATGAGGGCGGTAAGCAGGCTTATGGCCATGAAGTTCGCTTCGTGGAAGATGACGACATTGTATGCGAGAGCTCAGCCGCCGGTGGCGACCAGCCGATCCAGGTTCAGCCCGGCACGCTCTTGCAGCCAATGCGCCAGCAACTGGTAGGACACCGACAGGGCCGATGACGGGAGGAAACTGCCATCCGCCAGGCCGTCGACAATTTGCTGTGGCGTGAACCAGCGGACGTCCTCCAGTTCATCATCACGCATCACGATCCGGCGCGACGTGGCGGTTGCCAGGAAGCCGACCATCAGCGAGGCAGGCATTGGCCACGGCTGCGACGAGTGGTAGCACACCTCATCGACGATGACGCCGGCCTCCTCGGCGACTTCCCGGCGTACCGCATCCTCCAGCGATTCGCCGGGCTCGACGAAGCCGGCAAGGGTGGAATAGCGGCCCGGTGGCCAGCCGGCCTGGCGTCCGAGCAGGCACGCATCGCCGTGTTCCACCAGCATGATCACCGCTGCATCGGTACGGGGAAATTGCATGGCGCCACAGCTGCTGTCGCTGCACTGCCCGCGGTGGCCGGCGGCGACAAGCTGCAGCGGGGCGCCGCAACGGGCGCAGTGGCGGGTCTCGCGTTGCCAGTGCGACAGACCCTTGGCATAGGCGAACAGGTTGGCCTCGTCTGCGGACAGCAGCAAACCGGCGGTGCGCAGGTTTTGCCGGCGTGCCCCCAATGCAGTCTCCAGCGTGCCGATCTGCTCGGCGTCGTCCACTACCAGCATGAAATGCGCGCGCTGGTCGGCGATGCCGAGCAGGCTCACCGGCAGTTCGCCGAGCAGCTGCGCGTACTCGTTGACGTCGAGCCAGCGCAAGGCATCCCGGTCGCGGTGCAGGAAAGCCTCGCCGTGGCCATCCAGCAGCAGATAGCGTGCATCGGCCGAGCGCGCCTGTTCGCCGATCCAGTCGGATTCATCGCGTCGTTCGGCACGCCGGTCGAGCGTCAGGCTGAGTCCGGCAAAGGTATTGGGGTGCGGCGGTCTGGCCCGGTCCATCGTTGCCATCCGCTCAGGCGGAGAACGAGGAGCCGCAGCCGCAGGTGGTCTTGGCGTTCGGGTTGCTGATGACGAACTGCGATCCGCTCAGGTTCTCCGCATAGTCGATCTGGGCGCCGGTGAGGTATTGCAGCGACAGCGGGTCGCACAACAGGGTCACGCCTTCGCGTTCTACCGCGAAATCGTCCTCGGCCTGTGCTTCGTCAAAGGTGAAGCCGTACTGGAAGCCCGAGCAACCGCCGCCGGTGATGTACACCCGCAGTTTCAGCGCGGGATTGCCTTCCTCGGCGATCAGCTCATGCACCTTGTGCGCGGCGGCAGCGGTAAACAGCAGCGGCGCGCCACTGTTGCGGTAATCGGGAATGGCGACGATGGTTTCCATGAGACTCAAATGGGGCCATGACGGACAACTGCAAGCATACTTCGCTTCAGGTCGGCTCGGGTTCCCGGTCAACGCTCAGAGCAGGAAGCTCGCGAGGTGTTTCCTCGGTCTGGCGGCAGATGCGCCCGTTGACCTGGGCACCGGCGGCCATTTCCATGGTGTGGTAGCGCAGGTCACCGTCGATGCGTGCCAGTGACGCCAGCTCCAGCCTTACGGTGACGTGGACGTCGCCGGTCACGTGGCCATTGATCACGGCGTGGGGTACGCGAATCTCGCCCTGGACCTCGCCGTGCTCGCTGAGCGTGAACATCGCATCTTCGCCTTCCGCCATCACCGCGCCTTCGATGCGACCATCCAGGTGCAGTGCGCCGGTGAAGCTCAGATCGCCGCGAATCACCGTGCCGCGGGCGACAAGGCTGGTTTCGTGGCCGGTGTGACTGTGTTCTTTGTCCCTGCGCTTACGGCTGAGCATCTTGATCCCCCTGGGCTGTGGTTATGTTGCCGCTGAGCGCATCGCCCCAGGCGACGGCACGATCGACCGCCTCGCCACCCGTCGGCTGGATGTGAATGCGCAGGCGGGTCGGGCGAAAATTCGCCGGTAGCACGATGGTGGCGTGCAATTTCTGGAAATACACGAAGCGGAACGGGATCCCGGCCATCTGCGCGGCATCGCCCAGCGCCGGCCAGTCCAGCTTGATCACCTGATCGCCGCGAAGACCCTCCACGCTGACCGTCGCTGTGCCGGCAATCTCCTTGCCGCGTCTGGCGTTCTGGGTGAGGCTCATGATCAGGTTCCAGCCATGCGTGCCAGCGAGCGGCTGCAGCTTCACCTCCTGCAGTTTCAGGCCGTGCTGCTGGGTGTCGCCACCAACCAGCCGCGAATAGAACCCCAGGTCGGCACGCAGGCCGCTGATCTCTTCCTCGCGCTGCGCCAGGGTGCCCTGCAGCGATTTGGTGGCCACCGTGTTCACTTGGGCGGCGCGCTGCAGGTTGGCCAGTTGCTGCTTGAGGTCATCCACCTGGGCCAGCAGCGCACGCTGCTGCCTGTGGTTGGCAATGGCCGGCACCACATGCTGGGTCAATCCACGGGTGATCAGTGCAGTCATCAGCACACTGCCAAGCCACAGTGCGATCAGCCACCATCGACGCCGCCGGTTGCCTGCGTCGTCATGCCTGCGCACAACGAATCGCGGAGGCGGTCGTGAAGCCATGCCAAGTCTCTTCGGGGAAACCCAAGGTATAGCGCCGGCGGGACAAGGGCGTCAAGGAACCCCTGCCTGCGCTGCGGTGCGCTTCACGCTTCGTGCAGGAAGTTCTGCGAGGGGCCGCGGCCGCGCTGGTCGGAGACAAGGCGCACGCGCGGATGGTCATCGCTCGTCACGCCGTTGTTCGGTGCAGCGCCCCGTTCAGGCGGCCTCGCGGCCATCGCCGGGCTTGGGAGGCGTGGCGTCTTGCCCGGCGCGCGGCGGCACGGTGCCCAGTTCGACACTGAACAGACCTTCCACCAGAGGCGCGAAATGACGCAGCGCCCGTTCGTACACCTGGCGCTTGAAGTTGACCACGTGGGCTGCGGGATACCAGAAGTCCACCCAGCGCCAGATGTCGAACTCCGGCTTGTCGCAGGCATCCAGTCGAAGCGCATCCTCGCCGCCGACCAGCTTGAGCAGGAACCAGACCTGCTTCTGACCGATGCAGGTGGGGCGTTGATGATGGCGCACATAGCGGTGGGGCAGGCGATAGCGCAACCAGCCGTGAGTCGCCGCGACGACCTCCACATGATGGGCGGCCAGTCCGGTTTCCTCCTCCAGTTCGCGGTACATCGCCTCCAGCGGCGTTTCGTCCGTGTTCATGCCGCCCTGCGGAAACTGCCAGCCATCACGATTGACACGGCGCGCCCAGAACAGCTGGCCCTCGGCATTCAGCAGCACGATGCCGACGTTCGGACGGTAGCCATCAATGTCGATCATTGCCTGCCTCCTGCGCCATGTTGCGCGCGATGTACATGCGCTTTGCCCCGATCCTGGAGTCGATTCAACCACAGCCCGTGAAGCCGCGGCAAGCCGCGGGCTTGAACCTGCCGGGCTGGACCACTACACTTCCGCGCCCCGCCCGCATCGTTCCGATGCGGCCCGTCGGGATCCTTCAAGGCTATGTAGCTCAGCTGGTTAGAGCACAGCACTCATAATGCTGGGGTCGGTGGTTCGAGTCCACCCATAGCCACCATTT
>JAPHUU010000455.1 GCA_026193555.1 Rhodanobacter sp. | reverse complement strand
GCCAGGTGCAGATAGTTGCCGATGTCGCTGCGCGACATGCTCAGTTGAAACTTGGTCGCCGACTGCCCGCGTGCGGCATGGCGCTCGCCCAGGTCAATCAAAAAGGCCGCCATCCGCTCATCGGCGCTGTAATCGCCGACCAGCAGGCTGTTGCTGCCCAGCTCCCTGCTGATCATTCGAAACAGGTGCTGCTGCACCGCCGGCATGCGCGTGGCCAGCGCACTCACTGCGGAAAAGGCGAAGCGGCAGAAGTAGGTGGTTTCCAGTGCGATCGCATTGCAGGTGAATCTGTCCGGGTAGATGGCGTTGAGGCCGATCACTTCGCCTGGAAGATAGAAGCCGAGTATCTGCTCGCGCCCGTCCTTGTCGACCCGGCTGGTCTTCACCGTGCCCCTGCGCACGGCGGAGATGGCGCGGAACGGGTCGCCGGTACGGAATACGTAGTCGCCGGCGCGATACGGACCCACTTGATCGACCAGACCATGCATTGCCGTCAGATCCGTCTTGCCGCAACCCACCGCGCCACAGACACCGGAAAAGGCACAGGTCAGACAGAACTGATCGACCTCCTCGTTACCCGCTACCGGATCGACCCGCTCGGCCATGCAATCGCCATCGCCATCGCCGTCGATCTGCATATCGGAACCGCGGTTGCTGAATGCGGCCCTCATATCGTTCTGGAGAAGCGCAGCAGCGAAGACTCCTTGGCGAGGTAGGCATCGAAAGTCATGGCGACAGTGCGCAGCAACAGGCGCCCCTTCGCGGTGACCCGGATCATCCTCGCATCGAGCGTGACCAGACCGTCCTCCGCCAAGGCATCCATGCGCTGCAATTCACTTGCGAAATAGTCGGCGAATGCGAGCTGATGCCGGGCGCCAAACGCCAGCATGTCGAGCTCGCCGTGGCACATCAGCTCCCCGATCAGCTCGCGGCGGAGCAGATCGTCATCGTTCAGCACCAGCCCGCGTGCGATTGGCAGCCGACCGGTGTCCAATGCGGCGTAGTAGCTGACCAGATCGCGTGCGCTCTGGCTGTAGCTTTCGCCGATCCGGCCGATCGAGCTGACCCCGAGGCCGACAATGTCGCACTCGCCGTGGGTTGAGTAACCCTGGAAATTGCGCTGCAAGGTACCCGCGCGCTGGGCCAGCACCAGCTCATCATCGGCCTTGGCAAAGTGATCCATCCCCACATAGATGTATCCGGCGGCACACAGGCGTTCCAGTGCCTGCCCGAACAAGGCCAGCCGTGATGCCGGATCCGGCAGGTCTTCGGCGCGGATCTGCTCCTGCGGCTTGAACAGGCCCGGCAGGTGCGCGTATCCATAGACCGCCACGCGGTTCGGTGCCAGTGCGATCACATCGGTCAGAGTCTGGTCGAAACCCTCCATGCTCTGCTTCGGCAAGCCATAGATCAGGTCGACACTGGCGGAGGCGAAACCCGAGGCGCTAGCCGCATCCAGCACCTCCCGCGTCTGCTCCACGCTCTGGATGCGGTTGACCGCCTTCTGCACCACCGGATTGAAATCCTGGATGCCAACCGAGATGCGGTTGAACCCCAGCTCGGCCAGACCACGCACGTAGTCGCCATCGGCGAAGCGCGGGTCGATCTCGATGCCGTACTCGCGTTCCTTGTCGTGACTGAAAGTGAATTGCTGCGCCAGCGACTTGAGCAGTTCGCGCATCCGTGGCAGATCGAGAAAATTCGGTGTACCACCGCCAAAATGCAGCTGCACCACCGGTCGATCGCGATCGAACAGCGATCCCAGCAACTCGATTTCCCGATAGAGACGTTCCAGGTAACTGTCGGCCTTGCCGATATCCCGGGTGATCACCCGGTTGCAGCCGCAGTAGAAGCACGGGCTCATGCAGAACGGCACGTGCACGTACAGCGACAACGGTCGCGGGATCGGCTCCTCGTTGGAGGCGCGGATCGCCGTGCGCAGCGCCGCCTCGTCGAAACCGGTGTGGAATTGCGGCGCAGTCGGGTAGCTCGTGTAGCGCGGTCCGGCGGTATCGTAACGGGCGATAAGGGCCGGGTCGAAGTCGGGGGCGGTCATGGTCTGGTTCATGCGGCGAGTCTGGGCAATGTGGCCGCTGCGCATCTTGATCCATGTCAATCGAAGATCATCTAGTGGTCACGCCGAAGGACTTGCGCCGCGACGGCGCCGGCTCTTGGCTGGCAGGGCGCCAGCCGTTCCCGCCACAGCATCAACCGCGATGCGGCTCAGCGAATGAGGGGTTCCACCTGCTGCTCGATCGCACCGAAGATGGACCTGCCGGCCGCATCCGTGATGTCGATGCGCAAGCGGTCGCCGAACTGCAGGAACGGCGTGCTGGGCTGGCCGTCGCGCAGGGTCTCGACCGTGCGCTGCTCGGCCAGGCAGGAGGCGCCCTTGCCGGTATCCTGGTTGGCGATGGTGCCGGAGCCGACGATGGTGCCGGCGGTCAGCGGGCGCGTCTTCGCCACGTGCGCCACCAGTTCGGCGAAGCTGAACTGCATGTCCACGCCGCACTCGGCCTCGCCAAACCACTGGTCATTGAGCCAGGTGCGCATCGGCAGGTGCAGCTTGTCGCCCTGCCATGCCTCGCCCAACTCGTCCGGCGTCACCAATACCGGCGACAGCGCCGAGCGCGGCTTGGACTGCATGAAGCCGAAGCCCTTGGCCAGTTCGCCCGGGATCAGCGCGCGCAGGCTCACGTCGTTGATCAGGCCGATCAGCTGGATGTGCTCCGATGCCTGCGCCGATGTGGCCGCCATCGGCACATCGTCGGTGACCACGATGACCTCCGCTTCCAGGTCGATGCCGTAGTCCTCGCTGACCACCACCACCGGATCGCGCGGCCCGAGGAAGCCGGCACTGGTTGCCTGGTACATCAGCGGGTCGGTGTAGAACGACGCCGGCACTTCGGCGCCACGCGCGCGGCGCACGCGTTCGACGTGCGGCAGATAGGCCGAGCCATCGACGAACTCGTAGGCGCGCGGCAACGGCGAGGCGAGTGCGGCCATCTCCAGGGCAAATGCCCCGGCGGCACTACCGGCGTTGAGCTCGTCCGACAGTGCATTCAGCCGCGGCGCGGCGTTGGACCAGTCATCCAGTGCGGCCTGCAGCGTGGGCGCGATACCGCTTGCCTTCACGGCATGTGTCAGATCGCGGCTGACCACGACCAGGGTTCCGTCACGACCGCCTTCCTTCAGACTTCCCAACTTCATTCGATTCTCCCGACAGAACAGCGCGGCGCCTAGGCCTGCGACGGATGGAAATGCTTCGCGATACCCTGCCAGCATTCGTGATAGTTGGCCTGCAGCTGCGGCGAGGCCAGCGCCTGTTGCGTAGGGCGGATCACCTTGCGTGTCTCGAACATGAAAGCCATGGTGTGGTCGATCACGTCCGGCCTGGACAAATCCGCGCTGGACGCCTTCTCGAACGTCGCCGCATCCGGACCATGCCCGATCATGCAATTGTGCAGCGAGGCGCCACCCGGCAGGAATCCCTCGGCCTTGGCGTCGTACTCCCCCGTGACCAGGCCCATGAACTCGCTGGCCACGTTGCGGTGGAACCACGGCGGCCGGAACGTATGTTGCGCCACCAGCCAGCGCGGCGGGAAGATCGCGAAATCGATATTGCCGGTGCCGGCGGTATCACTGGGCGACGTCAGCACGGTGAAGATCGACGGGTCGGGATGGTCGTAGCTGATCGAGCCGACGGTGTTGAAGCGGCGCAGGTCGTATTTGTACGGCGCGTAGTTGCCATGCCAGGCGACCACGTCCAGCGGTGAATGGCCGATCTTCGCCGACCACAGCGCGCCCTGAAACTTGGTGATCAGCGCGAAGTCGCCCTCGATGTCCTCGTAGGCGGCGTGCGGCGTCAGGAAATCGCGGGCATTGGCCAGACAGTTCGAACCGATCGGACCCAGATCCGGCAGCTGCAGCAGCGCACCGAAGTTCTCGCACACATAACCGCGTGCCGTGTCGTCCAGCAATTCCACCCGGAAGCGCACACCGCGCGGGATCACGGCGATCTCCTGCGGCTCGATCTCCAGCACGCCCATCTCGGTCGCCAGGCGAAGGCGGCCGAGCTGCGGCACGATCATCAGCTCGCCATCGGCGTCGCAAAAGTAGCGCCCCTGCATCGAACGATTGGCGGCGTAGAGGTGGATACCCAGTCCCGCCTGCTCCGCGGCGCCGCCATTGCCGGCAAGCGTCAGCAGGCCGTCGATGAAGTCGGTCGGCTGTTCGGCCAACGGCAACGGGTCCCAGCGCAGCTGGTTCGGGGTGGCCGGCGCTTCGTCGAAACGGTTGTGGAAGCGCACGTGCGCCAACGGCTGGAACGGCTGGTGCACCGCCGCCGGCCGGATCCGGTACAGCCAGCTTCGCCGGTTGCGGTGCCGTGGTGCGGTGAAGGCGGTACCGGACAGCTGCTCGGCATACAGACCGTGCGCCACGCGCTGCGGCGTGTTTTGCCCGACCGGCAGCACGCCGGCCATGGCTTCGGTGGCGAACTCGTTGCCGAAGCCGGACTGATAGGTGGAAGGCTGAGCTGAACGCATGACGCACTCCGCAAAATCAACGTGCCGGCATCGGGTCGCCGGTGCTCTGATGGTAAAGGTCTCAACAGCTGCTAACTTGTATTCGCCGCCGGGGGGCGGCTCACATCACAACATGAGGGGAAGTCATGTCTTCACAGTTCGCCGCGCCGCCCGATGGCGGAAAAATCATCGATGTCGCGGATCTGGCCCGGCCGCTTGCCGAAGGCAAGGGCTGGATCAAGTTTCTCGCCATCGTGCAGATCGTCTTCATGTCGATCTATGTCGTGGTCTCGCTCGGACTGGGTCTCATTTTCGCCTGGCTACCGATCTGGCTCAGCGTGCTGTTGTTGCAGTCGGCCGGCGCCATCGAACGGGCTGAACAGCAAGGTGACGCGGAAGCGCTGAAACTGGCGCTGGGCAAGCTGAAGCTCTACTTCATGATCCAGGCGATCGCCATGATCGTCGGCTTCTGCCTGGCCATCGTCGGCATCATCCTCGCCATCGCGTTTGGCTTCAGCATGCAGCACTTCATGCATTTTCCACACTGAACCGCGGCCTGGGTGGATCGGCTGCGGCCGCTCCACCCGGGATCGCTACAGTACCCCGCGCTCTATCTGGTCGCGCTCGATCGACTCGAACAGCGCCTGGAAATTGCCTTCGCCGAAGCCCTCGTTGCCCTTGCGCTGGATGATCTCGAAGAAGATCGGCCCGATCACGTTCCTGGTGAATATCTGCAGCAGCTTGCGCTGCTTGGTCTCGACGTCCGCGTCGATCAGGATCCGGTTCTTGCGCAGCCGCTCCACGTCCTCGCCATGGTTGGGCACACGCTCGTCAACCACCTCGAAGTACGCATCCGGGGTGTCGAGGAACTCCACCCCGGCGGCACGCATCTTTTCCACCGTGGTGTAGATGTCGTTGGTGAAGCAGGCGATGTGCTGGATGCCTTCGCCATGATAGGCGTCGAGGTATTCGTTGATCTGGCTCTTCGGATCGTCCGACTCGTTGAGCGGAATGCGCACGATGCCGTCGGGCGCGGTCATCGCCTTGGATACCAGGCCAGTCTTCGCGCCCTGGATGTCGAAGTAGCGGATCTCGCGGAAGTTGAACAGCCGCTCGTAGTATTCCGACCACTTCTCCATGTTGCCGAAATACAGGTTGTGGGTCAGGTGATCGATGAAGGTGAGCCCGAAGCCAACCGGGTTCTGATCGACACCCGGGATCGGGGCGTAATCGCCGTCATAGATGCTGCCGGCGCTGCCATAGCGGTCGACCAGATACAGCATGCAGTCGCCGATACCTTTCACCACCGGGGCCGCCACCGCCTTGCTCTCGGCCTTCTGCTCGACCTCTTCGCCACCGTTGCCCAGCACGGTCTGCAGCACCGTGGCGGCCGGCTGCGTGAAGCGGATCGCGAAGCCGCAGGCACACGGACCGTGCGCCTTGGCGAAATCGGCCGCGAACGAGTCGGGATCCTCGTTGACCAGGAAGTTCACCCCGTTCTGCCGGTACAGCGTGATCGGCCGCGACGTGTGTTTCATCACGGCGCTGAAACCCATGCGCACGAACAGCGCGTGCAGTTCGCCGACGCGGCTGATCGGGGCGGCGAACTCGACAAATTCAAAGCCGTCGATACCCATCGGGTTTTCGAATGTAGTGACCTGCATGCCAAGATTCGGCTGGACGTTCATTGGCGATCTCCTGTCAGACGGTGCACGATGGACGGGCACGCAAGCCGGCCACCATCCAGATAATCCTCACGTTATAGTTACGTATGCAACTATTTGCAAGGAACACCGCCACCGTGCCTGTCACACGAAAACCCGCCCCATCCACCGCCGAACACGCCCCACTGCAGCTGGAGCACTTCCTGCCGTATCGGCTGTCCATCCTGTCCAACACGATCAGCCAGACGATCGCCGACGACTACCAGCGACGCTTTGACCTCAGCGTGATGGAATGGCGCGTCATGGCCGTACTGGCCCGTTTCGACGGGCTCTCCGCCAGAGAAGTGGCCCAGCGCACCGCCATGGACAAGGTAGCGGTCAGCCGTGCGCTTGCCCGACTGGTCGAGGCCGGCCGCGTCAACCGCAGCATCCATGACGGCGACAAGCGCCGCTCCGTGCTGAGTCTCACCGAAGCCGGCTGGGCCTTGCACGACGAGATCGCGCCGATGGCGCGTGCGCGCGAACGCGAGGTGCTGGCAAGGCTGGATGCCGAGGAACAGGAATGGCTGACACGGATTCTGGACAAGCTGCTGGCGGAGGACGGGAAACGGGGAACGGGGAACAAAAGCTGAAGAGCCAGTGCCAGGCTCACGAGGCTCTTGCTGTTCCCCGTTCCCCGTT
>JAPHUU010000453.1 GCA_026193555.1 Rhodanobacter sp. | reverse complement strand
TATTCCCCGTGTACCAGCAGCACCTTGCGCCGTGGTGACGTGCCCAGCCAACCGAGCAGGGTGGCCTGATCGGCGTGGGCCGAGAAGCCGTTGATGGTCCAGACCTGCGCATGCACCTGGATCTCCTCGTTGTATATCTGCACGCTCCTGGCGCCGTCGACGATGCGCCGGGCCAGCGTGCCCTCGGCCGCATAGCCCACGAAGACGATGCTGCTCCTCTCGCGCCACAGGTTGTGCTTCAGGTGATGACGCACGCGCCCGCCGTTGCACATCCCCGAACCGGCCAGGATCACCGCGCCGCTCTCGATCTGGTTGATCGCCATCGACTCGCCGGTCTCGCGCGAGAAATGCAGGCGCGGCGTGGCGAACGGGTCCTCCTGATTCAGCTCCTCGCGGAACTTGTCATCGAAGCATTCGGGATGACGGCGGAAGATCTCGGTGGCGGAAATCGCCATCGGCGAATCCAGGAACACGGATATCTGCGCTGGTATCTTGCCTTCGAGGATGCCGCGATGAAGGTAGTAAAGGACCTCCTGTGCACGCTCCAGCGCGAAGGTCGGAATGACGACATTGCCATGACGCGCCACGGTCTCCTTCACCGCGCGATAGAGCTCTTCGACCGAATCGGGCACCGAGCGATGCGGGCGATTGCCGTAGGTGGTTTCCAGCACCACATAGTCAGCCGCCGGGGCAGGCACCGGATCGCGCAGGATCGGTCGTCCGGGGTTGCCCAGGTCGCCTGAAAACACGATGTCGCGCCGCTCGTGCCCATCGCCAACCTGCAGCAGGATCGAGGCGGAGCCGAGTATGTGCCCGGCATCCTGGAATCGCGCCTGGATGCCCGGCACCACCGGTACGAGCTCGTCATAGCGCACCGGCTCAGCGATATAGTCGAGCGCATGCAGCGCATCGTCCAGCGTATACAGCGGCACCACCGCGGGCTCGCCGCGACGGCGCCCGCTGCGCTGGGCGCGGCGGGCGTCCTCTTCCTGCAGTCCCGCGGCATCGAGCATCACCACCCGCGCCAGGTCACGGGTGGCTGCGGTGGTCAGGATCTGGCCGCGAAAGCCTTCGTGGACCAACTTGGGAATCCGTCCGCAGTGGTCAAGATGGGCATGGGTAAGCAGCAGCACGTCAATGCTGGCCGGATCGAAGCCGAACGGCTCGTAGTTCGCCTGCTCCTGCTCGCGTCCACCCTGGAACATACCGCAGTCGATCAGCACGCGCCGGTCATTGAAGGTGATCAGATGACACGATCCGGTGACCTGTTTGGCTGCACCGTGGCAACTGTAGATGATCCGTGAGCTCATGCTGGAGTGTCCCTAGGCTGTGCTTTCACTGGTGGCCGGACGACGGTCGATCAGCTCGCCCATCAGCAGCGCCACGTCTTCGCTGATGTCGATCGTCGCGGTTTCGCCGGCAATGGTGTTGCTGGTGACGATCCGGCCGGCACCGGCCGCGCGCAGCTTCTCCATCGCGGCATCGGCGAAGATGCCGTGCACGCCGATGCAGACTGGCTCACGCATCCGCTTCCCGTCCAGGCCATGCAAGGTCTCGATCATGGTGTGGCCGCTGGCGATGATGTCGTCCAGCAGGACCGGCGTATGGTCCGCCCACGGCTCGATTCCCGGCAGGTGCACCTGCACCTCGCGGTCACCATGGCGATCCTTGCTGGCCACCACGCAGGGTGCGCCCAGCGCACTGGCCACAGCGTTGACCCACTGCGCGCTCTCGCTATCCGGGCCGATGATCAATGGCGACTCGACGTGGCTGCGTATCCACTCCACCACCCGCGGCGCGGCGTGAATCACGCGTCCGTCCAGCGGATAGGCTTCGTCCAGCGTCCGGTAGCGGTGCAGATGCGGGTCCACCGTGATCAACCAGTCGAAGGCGCTGCCCAGCAGCTGGCCGAGAATTCTTGCGGAGACCGCCTCGCCCGGATGGAAGCGAATGTCCTGCCGCATGTAGGCCAGATACGGTGCGATCAGGCCGACCCGACGCGCTCCCAGCTCGCGAACGGTCGCGGCCGCCATCAGCAGTGGCAGCAGCTTGGGATCGGGGTGGTCCAGCGTGCACACGATCACCGCATCGGCATCCGCCGCCGGTGGCTCGACCCGCACCAGGCTTTCGCCATCCGGAAACCGATGCAACTGCAGCTCGTGCTGCAGCTGACCACTGTGCCGCGCCAGCAAGGCGCTGAATGCCTCGTTGCCCGGCATCGCGTACAACGCTGTCATCGGGTGTCCTCCAGGCAGACGATTTCCGGATGTCGCGACACATACTCCATCGCGTATGCAAGCTCGCCGGGACTCTGTGCGTGCACCGTGAACAGCGGCTGCCCCGCTGTCACCGGGTCGCCCCGATGTGCATCGAGGGTCAGGCCGGCCAGTGGTGACGAAGGCGCGCCCGCAAGCTTGGCCACCCGTGACAGCCGACGATTGTCGATCGCCGTGACGCATCCATCACGGCTGGCTGTCACCGGCTGCAGCCATGCGGCGACACCCGGCGTGCGCAACCCGCCCTGCGCGGCGCAGATCGCCTGGAACTGGGTCCATGCCCGTCCCGAGGTCAGGCATTCGCTGGCCACGCCGTGCGCGGTATCCACCGTCGCGACACCACCGAGCTCCAGCACGGCGGCGGCCACCTGCAACGCGCGTTCGCGCAGATCCGCGGGTGCATCGGACTGGTTGCGCAACACCGCGAGTACGTCGTGCGCCTCCAGCGCCGGCCCGATGCCCCGTCCGATCGGCTGGGTGCCATCGCTGATCATCACTTGAACTTGCAGGTGGAACGCCTCGCCTACCTGCACCAGCAGATGGCCCAGCGCCTGTGCCTGGATCGGGTCGCGCACCTTCGCCGTGGGGCCTACCGGAACATCGACCACCACATGCGTGGAACCTGCGGCGACCTTCTTCGACAGCACCGATGCCACCATCTGTCCCACGCTGTCGACGTCCAGCGCGCGCTCGACCCGGATCAGGATGTCGTCGGCCGGGGCCATGTTCATGGCCCCGCCCCAGACGATGCAGCCGCCTGTGGTTTCCACCGCGCGTCGCATCCGCGGCTCATCGAGGTCAACCGGAGCAAGCATCCCCATGGTGTCGGCGGTACCGGCCGGTGAGGTG
>JAPHUU010000120.1 GCA_026193555.1 Rhodanobacter sp. | reverse complement strand
GTCGGCCGCGTGCCGGCGAGCTCGAACCCCTTGACGTGCGCGCCCGGGTGCGCGAAAAAGGGCCTCAAGGCGATTTTTGCGAGGAGCGGAGGTGCATGACTGGGGTTGAAGGCCACAAACCCGCGCCGCATCAAGGCTGCGCACCGTCGGCGCCGAAAGTACGCGACGGGTCACAGCTTTTATGCCAATAACAACCCCGTCGTAAATATCGATCCGGATGGGCGGATGTCGAACCACACCAGCCCGCCAAGAGACTGCGGCGAAGAGCCGTGTGTTGATTCGCCGCCACCACCGCCGCCGCCGCCGCCGCCACCGCCGAAGCCGGAAGTATCTCCCAGAGTGCAGAGAATGAGGAACGCATCAAATGATGCAATCAGTTTCGCTGGTACAACATTAAATGTTGCTGATACGGGTTTGACTGCTTATGTTCTCACGTTGCCACGCGAGGAAGGGTATTGGGTGAAGGGAGATTCGCCAGTTGGAGGTACGTTGGCGCCGATAGAAGTGAGTTGTTACGTGCAGCGAAAATTGGAAGATTTTCGAGTACTTTGTCAGCAATTTCTATCGGGGCTAGTTCGTTTAGTCTTTATGAGAGCGCTAGGGCTCATAATGGAGTAGGGATGACTCAATCGGGCATTAGTTTGTCATTAGGTGTTCTTGGCGCTTTTGGTGGCCCATTGGCGATACCGGGGATTGCTTATGGCGCAACTTCGTTGATTGTTCAAGTTCTTTTTGTCAATAGGTACACTGTCCAGCCGGTGTCAAATTGGATGTGTATGGCAGATCCAAGATGCATGTGATATACAACAAGCTTCTTCGTTCATTTGTGCATTGGAGCGCTAAATTCTCATTGGATCGCTCGGAGCAGCCATTTAACGCTTTATTGATGATTTCTTGTTTCCAATTGCTGCTCGTTAATGCGATTCAGGCATTTTATGCCTTGGGGGCAAGTAGAGAATTACCGTTTGGGAAGCTGCAGATCACGTTTATAGGGGTTGCGATTTTTTTTATAAATTTCTCAATCATGAAGCGCATGCTTAGAGGTAAGGACGCAACTGTTGTTGCACGCGATATTGTACTAATCGCCCCGCTGTTTGCATTGTTTTGTGCTGTTGTGTTCATTCTTTCTGTGATTATGGTTTATATAAAGGGCTAAAAGGGGGCGGCTTTAGCAAAAGTAAAGGAAGAGCGTGGGGTCAGGTCTAGCATCGTAGCATTTGTTGGAATAGGATCCGCCGCATGGCCCGACCCGCTCGCCTCGAATTCGGTGGTGCGGTTTACCATGTGACGGCGCGTGGTGATCGCCGTGAGTCGATCTATGAGGGTGACGCGGACCGCGAGCATTTTCTGGAAGTTCTCGGTCAGGTGGTCGGGCAGTTCAATGGGTGCTGCCATGCGTACTGCCTGATGAGCCATCACCACCATCTGGTGATCGCGACGCCGGATGTCAGTTTGTCGAAAGGGATGAGGCAACTCAATGGCGTGCTCACACAATGGAGCAATCGGCGTCACCACCGCACGGAGTTGAAAAAGAGTCAGCTTCATTTATTGCGGGCGAGTAAATGAACCCGCCCTTTTTTGGAAACCATCTCTATTGCGGCGACATGGTTTCCCATCCAGATCAAGCGTGGCCACGAGTCGACGACGGGTGTGAGGGACGATTCCCGAAAAAGCCACCGAAGGGCCCGCTGTCGGGCCCATGCGATGTGCATGATGGGAGAGAGGGGTTCCCCGATTTTCTGTCTTGAACGTGCAACGTTGGCCATGCGCCACGACGGAGGGTTTCATGAAGCTTTGGGCGATGGCTCTGGGGCTGCTCGCGGTATGCGGCAGCGTGCAGGCGAAGACGATGGTCTGGCAGCCTGCTGCCGGGCACACGCAGGTAGCGATATGGCCCGGGTTGGCGCCTGATCTGCAGCCCGTTCCGGGACCGGAGAAAGCCACGGTGAGCGAGAAGCTGCTGGCAGGCAAGCCGGTGACGGCGGTGACCAATGTGACGCGGCCGACGATGACGGTCTATGCGCCCAAGGGAAAGAATGCCGGGGCCGCTGTCGTCGTGATTCCGGGTGGTGGCTTCGAGATACTGGCCGTCGATCTGGAAGGCACCGAGGCCTGCGACTGGCTGACGTCCAATGGCATCACCTGCGTGCTGTTGAAATATCGCGTGCCGAGCAAGCCCTACGCTTGGCAATGCGATTGCCGTCCGCACAATTTTGCGCGCTCGGTGCCGTCGCTGCAGGACGTCCAGAGAACGATGCGGTTGGTGCGCTCTCATGCGGCGCAGTGGCATGTCGACCCGCACAAGGTGGGCGTGCTGGGGTTCTTGGCGGGCGGCTTCCTGGTGGCGGAGATCAGCACAAATTTCGATCGACACCTGTATGCACCGGTGGACGCGGCCGACAAGGAGAGCGCCCGCCCGGATTTCGCCATGCCGATCTACCCGGGACATCTCACCAGGGGTGACGGCAAGTTGAATCCCAATGTGCCGGTATCCAGCGAGACGCCACCCACCTTTCTGGTACAGGCAGAAGACGACTACGTCGATGGTGTGAACCAGTCACTGGTCTACTACGCCGCGCTGGCGAAGGCGCGGGTGCCGGCGGAAATGCATCTGTATGCACACGGCGGCCATGCGTTCGGACTGCGGCCGACGCGGTCTCCGATCACCGGCTGGCCAAAGCTGGCCGAGGCGTGGCTGCGGACGATCGGCGTTCTTCACGACTGAACAAGGAAAAGGGGGCGCCATTTCGCACCCCCTTTTCGCAGATCCTCATGACGCAAGCAGCAGTGTTCCAAGTGCCCGCATGCTGCGCACGACGGTCACAGCCGATGGCAGGCGTGGATCGACGGCTTCGGGCTGAAAGGCCACGACCTGCATGCCCGCGGCCATCGCGCCGTGGATGCCGGGCAGGCTGTCCTCCACGACCACGCATCTCGCAGGCTCGATGCCCAGCTGCCACGCCGCATGCAGGAATATTCCGGGATCGGGCTTCCAGCTGCCGATCTCGTACGAACTGTAGATGTGGCGGCCGAAAAAGGGCAGCAGCCCGGTCAGCGACAGGCTCAGTTCGATCTTGTCGCGGGGGCCGCTCGAGGCGACGGCTATCGGCATGTTCAGGGCCTGAACCAGCTCCAGTGCGCCGGGCATCGGTTCGAGTCGCTCGCGGAAGGCGTCGGCGGTACGCTGCCGCAACGCAGTCGCGAAATCCGTTGGCAGCTTGACGTTCCAGTGTGCCTCCAGTTCGGCAAGGCAGTCGGCCAGCTTCATGCCACGGAATCGCTGCACCGCTTCGCTCTGGCTGATGTGCATGCCATGCGCGTTCAGCAGCTCGGCAAACACCTCGTTGCCCAGTGGTTCGCTGTCCACCAGCGTGCCATCGCAGTCGAAGATCACGCAGTCTGCACGCATGCTCGATTCACCGGAAGCAGGGTTGCTTGCAACGTCGCAGCTGCACCATGAACGGTGTCAGGTTCAGTTCCTGCTTGCACTTGTTGCGCGTCAATCCGAAGGCGAGGCTGGCAGCGAGATCGGCGAGGTCTGCTGGCGGGTCGCCGCAGGCCTGACTTTGTTGCGGCCGGGCGAGCGAGGAATCCAGCAGGTTCTCATCGCTCACGACAGCGTGTGCGCCATGCCCGCGGCGGCGGTCTTCGCACCCAGTGATTGCGCGATGGTCAGCATGTCGCCGAACACGCCGGCGGCGGTCACTTCCGGGCCGGCGCCGGGCCCCTGGACGACCAGGGTGTTTTCGGCATAGCGATCGCTGCGGAACTGCACCAGGTTGTCGGTCAGTCGGGTGTGGCAGCAGGCGTGCGTGGATGGCAGCGCGACCACGCCGACGGTGGCGCGACCGTGGGCGTCGAGCCTGGCGATGTGGCGCAGCGACAGTCCCTGCGCGTGGGCGGCCTCCAGCCGCGCCTGCATCGGCGCATCCATCTCGCCCACCCGCGCCAGGAAGGCGTCCCGGTCGATCTCGCGCAGGTGCTCCGGCACCAGGTTTTCGACCTCGACGTCAGCGAGCGACAGCATGCGGCCGGCCTCGCGCGCAAGAATCACCAGCTTGCGCGAGACGTCCAGACCCGACAGGTCGTCGCGCGGATCGGGCTCGGTGTAGCCGAGCGCGCGCGCCTCCAGCACCAGCTGCGAGAACGGGCGGCTGCCGTCGAAACTGTTGAACAGCCAGGCCAGGGTGCCCGAGAACATGCCATCGACCTCGTGCAGCACGTCGCCGGTGTCGAGCAGGCTGCGCAGGGTCAGGATCACCGGCAGCCCGGCACCGACCGTGGCCTCGTACAGGAAGCGCCCGCCGTGTCGCTGCGCGTCGCGGATGGCGGCATAGCGCAGCCAGTCGCCGCTGCCGGCGTGCTTGTTGGGCGTGACGACGTGGATGCCGGCGGCGAGCCATTCGGCATATTTCGCCGCCACCGCGTCGCTGGCACTGCAGTCCACGATCAAGGCGTGCGGCAGGTGCTCTGCGCGCACGTGCGCAGCGAAGGCGTCCAGATCGGCAGTGAGCACATCGGCGCCGGCGAGCGCGTCGATCGCTCGCTCGGGCGCGATGGGCGCATCGCTCAGGTGCATCCGGCGGCTGTCGCACACCGCGCGCAGGCGCAGGTCAAGGTTGGCCCGGTCGTGCAGCCGCGGCGCGGTGGCGGCCAGTTGTGCCAGCAGCGCGCGGCCCACCTGGCCGGGGCCGATAACGCCGATCGAGATGGTCTGCGGCGACAGCCAGAATGCCGCGTGCGCGGCGCGCAGTGCGCGGGTAGCATCCGCGCCCGCCACCGCCACCGAGATGTTGCGCTCGCTGGCCCCCTGCGCGATCGCGCGCACGTTGACCCGGGCCTGCGCCAGCCCACCGAGCAGGCGCGCCGCCACGCCGGGCGCCCCGACCATGCCGTCGCCCACGGCGGCCAGCACGCAGATATCGCGCGTCACATGGACCGCCTGGGTGCGCGCGTCGGCCATCGCATCGTGGAATGCTTCGATGATCGCGTCGCGTCCGCGATCGGCCTGGTCGGCGCGCACCACGCAGCAGATCGAGTGCTCTGACGAGCCCTGCGAGATCATCGT
>JAPHUU010000268.1 GCA_026193555.1 Rhodanobacter sp. | reverse complement strand
TTCGCGGCGCTGGCCGCGATCGGCGTGATCGGTGCGCTGTGGCTCGCCAACCGCCGCCAGCCGATGGCCCCGCTGGGCCTGCTCGGCCTCGGCGCGTTGCTGGTGTGGCAAATGCTGTTCGCGAACCTCGGCCCGCTGATCGGCCACCTCTCCGCGGCGCCCGTGGCGCAGATGATGCGGCCCTGGCTCACCGCCGACACCGAAGTATTCACCGTGCGCGCCTATCAGCGCGGCCTGTCGTTCTACCTGCAGCGGCTGGTCACGGTGGCAGTCGAGAGTCCGGACGACATCGAGCCGTTCAAGCACACCCGCCCCGCCGGCTACCTCCCCGAACTGGCAACGTTCGAGACACGCTGGCGCGCCGCGCCGGATGCGATCGCCGTGGTCGACGCGCGCCTGCTGCCGCAACTGCAAGCGGACCAGCTGCCGCTGCAGATCGTCGGCACGCTGCCTGAAGTGGTGGTGATACGACGCCCCGGCCAGCGCCGGGATGCCACGGATGTCCGCTCGCAGTAGGGTTCAGCCTGATTGGACAGGCTGGTACGACCTGAAAGAACTTCCAACCCGGCCGCGCAGCTGCACGGCCCGGGTTGGCAAACGTCTCCAAAAATGCGCCCAATAGATTCCAACAAGCACATCGTCCGTGCGAAGAAGACATCTGACGGAACAATACAGATTCCAACAACTTGCCTGGTCCCCTCAAGGCGGCCGCCTGTAACGACCCCGGCGCCATGACATGGAGTTCTTTATTCTCCCACCCGGCGTCTCCTGAGGTCGATCCAGACCCGGCGACCTCTGGCCTGAAGCACATCAGGCATAGACAATATATCCAAACTGTCCATTATGACTATCTTGCTCGTTTTGGCTGCTCGGCGTATTGTGGACATATCGAGGCAAGCCCTCTGCCTCTCCCACACAACCGATGAGGATGCCGCCATGACCACCCATACCCCGCTGGACCGCCTGCCGACGATGGCCAGCAGCGATGCCAAGAACGGCTTCGCCGGGCTGTTGGAACGCGTACTGCGCAAGCCGGAGCCTGTGGTGATCACCCGCAACGCACGGCCGACTGCGGTGATGCTGTCGATCGAGGCCTATGAGCGGCTGGTCCAGGCCGTGCCGGATCCTCTGGCCCAGCTGACGGCCGAATTCGACGCGCTGGTGGTGCGGATGCAGACGCCGACGGCAAAGTCCGCGGTGGACGCGCTGTTCGCGGCGACGCCCGAGCAACTGGGTGAAGCGGCCGTGCGCGGTGCCGGGCGGCCGGGCCACTGATGGCGCGAATCACCGTGCTGGCCGGGACCAACGGCGCTGGGAAGAGCAGCATCGCCGGTCAGGCGCTGCGCCAGGCCGGCGGCGCCTGTTTCAACCCGGATGAGGCCACCCGCCAAATCGTCGCCGCCAATCCCGGTATGACCGAGGATGCAGCCAACGCACTCGCGTGGCAGGAGAGTGTGCAGCGCTTGCGCGCGGCGATCGCCGACCATACCGACTACACGTTCGAGACCACGCTGGGTGGACAGACCGTCACCGGCATGCTGCTGGAGGCAGTCGCTGCTGGCCACGAGCTGGTGGTCTGGTACTGCGGGCTGGACAGTCCCGAACGGCACTTGGCCCGTGTGGCGGCGAGGGTCGCCGGCGGCGGCCATGACATTTCAGAGGCGAAGGTGCGCGCGCGGTATGAGTCCAGTCGCGCCAACCTGGTCCGACTGATGCCCCAAGTGACCATGCTGCGCGTCTACGACAACAGCGCCGAGGCTGATCCGGCGACCGGCCAACGGCCCACACCTGAGCTGGTGCTCGAGGTAAAAGGTGGCGCGCTGATCTATCCGCGCAGCGCGGCGGAGCTTGCCACGACCCCGGAATGGGCCAAGCCTCTGGTCGCCCGCGCCTTCCAATAAAATGCCGCTCCACCGGCGCGCACCGAGGAGTAAGGAGTGGCTGGTTTCGGCCAGGAAGCGGAAGTTTGAAGCAAGCTGAATTCGATCCCAGGTCTTCCTGGAAGCACGCGCGCCAGCGGGGTAGAACCAGACACTCTATTGCGGAGTTGGAATTTCTATCAGGTCTTGCCAACAGGCTTGCCGTTGAACCCCGAACTATTCCACCGTCACCGACTTGGCCAGGTTGCGCGGCTGGTCGACGTCAGTGCCACGCAGTACGGCGACGTGATAGGCGAGCAGTTGCAGCGGCACGGTGAATACCGCCGGCGAGATGAAACTGCCGCCCGACTCCACCCGCAGCATGGCGCCGTGGTCGGCCATGTCATCCATGCCGGCGGCGCCATCGGCGAACACGATCAGGCGGCCGCCGCGGGCGCGCACTTCCTGCAGGTTGGATTTGAGCTTGTCCAGCAACGGGCCGTTGGGTGCTACCGCCACCACCGGCATGTTCTCGTCGACCAGCGCCAGCGGGCCGTGCTTCAGCTCGCCGGCCGGATACGCCTCGGCATGGATGTAGGAGATTTCCTTGAGCTTGAGTGAACCTTCCAACGCCACCGGGTAGTGCGCGCCGCGGCCGAGGAACAGCGCGTGCTGGTGATGGATGAACTCGCCGGCCAGCTCGATGATCGCCGGCTCCAGCTGCAGTGCGTTTTCGATCGCGCGCGGCAGGTGCTGCAGCTCGGCGCACAGGCTGGCATAGCGGCCGGCATCCAGGCCGTTGCGACGTGCCAGCTCCAGCGCCAGCAGGCCGAGGCCGGCGAGCTGGGTGGTGAATGCCTTGGTCGAGGCCACGCCGATCTCCGGACCGGCGCGGGTCATCAGCTTCAGGTCGGCCTCGCGCACCAGCGAGGACTCGGCCACGTTGCAGATCGCCAGCGTGCCGAGGTAGCCGCGGCGGCGGGATTCGCGCAGAGCGGCCAGCGTGTCGGCGGTTTCGCCGGACTGGGAGATGGCGAGAAACAGCGTGTCCGGCGGCACTACCGCCTCGCGGTAGCGGTATTCGCTGGCCACTTCGACGCTGACCGGCAGCCGCGCGTATTCCTCGATCCAGTACTTGGCAACCATGCCGGCGTGATAGCTGGTGCCGCAGGCGATGATGTGCAGGCCGCGGGTACGCTCGAGCAAGGTGTCGCTGTCGATGCCGAAGATGTTGGGCAACACGCCGTGCGGGCCGATTCGCGATTCCAGCGTGTCGGCCACCGCACGCGGCTGCTCGAAGATCTCCTTCTGCATGTAGTGGCGGTATTCGCCGCGCTCCACCGCATCGGTGGACAGCTCGCTCTCGTACACCGCGCGTTCCACCGGCTGGCCATCGAGGCCGTAGACCTGCACGCTGTCGCGGGTGATCTCGACCACGTCGTCCTCGTCGAGGTGGAGCATGCGGTTGGTGACCTGGATCAGCGCCTGCGCATCCGAACCGAGAAAGTTCTCGCCGATGCCCAGGCCGACCAGCAGCGGCGCACCGCGGCGGGCGCCGACGACATGACCGGGCTCGTCGCGGCTGATCACGGCAATCGCGTAGGCGCCTTCGAGCTCGCGCACGGTGGCCAGCACCGCCTCGCGCAGGCTCATGCCCTGGTTGGTGCACTCGTTGATCAGCGCCGCCATCACCTCGGTGTCGGTTTCCGAGGTGAACGCCTGGCCGCGCGCCTTCAGCTCAGCGCGCAGACTTGCGTGATTCTCGATGATGCCGTTGTGCACCAGCGCCACCCGGCCCGCCACGTGCGGGTGCGCGTTCGCCTCGCTGGGCACGCCGTGGGTGGCCCAGCGGGTGTGCGCGATGCCGGTGCCGCCGGGGAACGGATTGGCCAGATAGCGCGCCTCCATCTCGCGCACCTTGCCCTGGGCGCGCACCCGCTGGATGGCGCCTTGGTCGAGCACGGCCAGGCCAGAAGAGTCGTAGCCCCGGTATTCCAGCGCCTTGAGGCCCACGATCAGCAGCGGAGCGACATCACGCTGGGCGGCGGCGGCAACGATTCCACACATGGGCATAGCCTCTCGGGTGATGGCTGCGGAGCGATCGGCTCCGCCAAGGCGGCCATTCTGGACGTGGCCACATTACTGCACGCTTTCGTCCCTGCATGCTTTCGTCGGCCGGCGCACCGTTGTCTCCGGGCGCGCCGGTGCGACCGGGATCAGTTCACCTTGCGGCGCAGGTAGTTCAGCAGGTCGATGCGGGTAATCAGGCCGAGGAACTGTTCGCCGTCGACCACGATCGCCACATGCCCCCGCTCGAATACCGGCAGCAAGGCCTCGATCGGCTGACCGACCTCGAGCATCTGCAGGTTGCGCATCATGGCGCTGGAAACGGGATCACGGAAACGCGCCTCGTCGGCATGCACGTGCATCAGCACATCGGACTCGTCGACGATGCCGACCAGCTTGCGGCCATCCATCACCGGCAGCTGCGACACGTCATACAATTTCATGCGTGTATAGGCGGTGATCAGCAACTCGTTGGGACCGATCACCACGGTGTCGCGCTGGGCGAACGGGCGCAGCAGCAGGTCGCGCAGATCGCCATGCTGCTCGCGCTCGATGAAGCCGTTGTCGAGCATCCAGTAGTCGTTGTACATCTTCGACAGGTACTTGTTGCCGGTGTCGCAAACCAGGGTCACGACCCGCTTGGCGCTGGTCTGCTCACCGCAGTACTTCAGCGCGGCCGCCACCAGGGTGCCGGTGGACGAGCCGCCCAGGATGCCTTCCTTCGCCAGCAACTCGCGCGCGGTAAGGAAGCTCTCCTTGTCGGGAATCGCGTAAGCCTTCCTGACCCGGGTGAAGTCACTGATCGGTGGCAGGAAGTCCTCGCCGATGCCCTCGACCATCCAGCTGGCGGACTTGGTCGAGAGGGTGCCTTCGTTGATGTACTGGGTGAGAATCGAACCGACCGGATCGGCCAGGATCAACTCTGTCTGCGGCGAATGTTCGGCGAAATACTTCGACAGCCCGCTCAGGGTGCCGGACGAACCGCAGCCGACCACGATCGCGTCGACCTTGCCGTCCATCTGCTCGAGAATTTCCGGGCCGGTGGTGGCGATGTGCGCCGCCGGGTTGTCCGGGTTGCCAAACTGGTTGATGAAGTAGGCACCGGGGGTCTCGCGCGCGATGCGCTCGGCCATGTCCTGGTAGTACTCCGGATGCCCCTTGGCCACGTCCGAACGGGTCAGCACCACTTCGGCGCCCATTGCCTTGAGGTTGAAGATCTTCTCGCGGCTCATCTTGTCCGGCACCACCAGGAGCAGGCGATAGCCCTTCTGCTGGGCGACCAGCGCCAGACCCAGCCCGGTGTTGCCGGCGGTGCCCTCGACCAGGAGGTCACCCGGCCGGATGCGGCCGTCCTTTTCCGCGCCCTCGATCATCGACAGCCCGATGCGATCCTTGATCGACCCCCCGGGATTGGCGCTCTCGAGCTTGAGGAACAATTCGCACAGCCCGGTATCCAGCCGCTGTGCGCGCACCATCGGCGTGCGTCCGATCAGTTCAAGAACACTCTGGTGGACCGTCATGGGGGCTCCGTGGTCGATGATGGAATCCAGTCATTCACGCGGCGCGCGAAGCGGATCAAAGCCCATGATAACCGAGCCGACTGCCGTACCCCCCAATGACAGCGCGGCCCCGGAACCCTTTCCCGTACAACCGGAAAGAGCCGGGGCCGCGCCTGATGCTGACCGCAGGCTCAGTGAACGCGGTGCGCCCGGTCAGCCCACATGCGTTCCAGTCGTTCCTTGGCGAACAGCTTTTCCCTCTTCATGCGGGACAAGGTCGCCGAGTCGATGGGGAGCACACCGGTAGCGGCGTCGTGCACCTTGCTGTCGAGTTGCTTGTGCCGCTGGTACAGCCGGCGGAATTCCGCATCGGCCTTCATCAAAGCCTCGACATCATCACGCTGCTGGTTTTCAAACATGATTTGACCTCCGGACAAGCAAGTGGGTAGACGAACGTCATGCAGGGGACGTCCGCGGACGATCGAGCCGGCACACAGCCACGATCCACGCCGGCATGCCGGGACGTGGATGGGGATGTAGACGTGGGTTGGGGCATGGGCTTCGCGTCATTGACCCATGCGGCTTGAATGCCCCATGGGATTTTGACCCTACTCCGCCCTTCCGGAGGCTGCAAGCCGACAAATGACGACTCGTCCGCAATAACGAATCATGAACAAAAACCTCACGAAACAGCTGCTTGTAGCCGCCCCGAACAAACCTGAACTGTCAACCGGCAACCCTTCAACGCCGATGCGGATGTTTCTTGTCCGGCTTCTCATGCTGCTTCTCCGGCTTCTCATGCTGCTTCGATTTGCCGGTATCTCCACCCTCCATCTGCGAACGCATCGCCTTGGCCGCCTTGGCCGCCAACGCTGCCTCGCGCTTGGCGGCCTTGGCTACCTTGCTTTGCGCGGCAGCCAGCTTCTTCGCCTGCTCCGCTTCCGCACGCGCCTGATCGGCCGCTTCCGAGTAGGCCTGCCCCTGCGCCTGCAGGCGAGCCGCCTCTTCCTGCGCCATCTGGTATTGCATGCGCTGGCGCTCCAGCTCGCGACGCGCCATCTCCGCATCGCGCCGGCTGTTCTCGAGCAGGATCTGGTCGTGTTCGCGATCGAGCTGGGTCAGCTTGAGCTGGGCATCCTGCAACTGCGCGGCGGTCTTGGCCAGATCGACGCGCCGTTCGGCCAGGTAAAGGTCGTGGGGGCGCTCCTTGCGGCTGGCTTGCGCCAGGCGGGCGATGGCATCGCGCGCCCGCGCCTGCTCGGCCTGGGCATAACTGCCCAGGCTCGGATCGTGAGCCAGCTGATCCAGGCTGCTGGTGAGGCGGCTGACGTCGATATCGTCCTGTCGGGCATGCACCGATGCCGCGACGGCGAATCCCAGCAGGATCGCCGGGAGAGTGAGGCTGAACCGCTTCATGGCTGACCTCCCTGGGAACTGGCCGACGCCGGCTGGCCGTCGGCGGGCATGGTCTGGAATCCGGCAGGCGGTGCAGACGGGCTTGAGGAAGCCGGGGCCGGCAGCTCGACCGTGGACACGCTGCTCGAAGCGGCGGCCGTCGGCTGCTGACCCGCGGCATCGGCCGCTTCGCCCTGGGCACGCAGACGGGCATTTTCCTGCAGCTTGGCTTGCATCTGTGCCCGCGCCGTCCCCAGCCGTGCCTTGGCGCGCGCCAGTTCGGCGTCGGCCCGCGACTCCTCGGCCAGGGCGGCCGCATCAGCGTACTTGCGCGCGGCCATCGCGGCTTGTGCCTGCTGGAACTTGTCCTGTGCGAAGCCCAGATCGACCGGTGCATAGTCGGCCGCGCCGGCTTCGCGCGCCGACTGCAGCTGATTTTGCGCCAGATTCATGGAATCATCCGGTGGCGGTACCGAGGCGCAGCCGCCCAGCGCTGCGGCCAGTGCCAAGCCGGCGAGCAGCATCCGGAAGCGGCCGGGGGATCCGGCCAGCGGGGGAAAGATGTGCACCATCACATTCCTCATAGTGTGTCGCAGCGTATTGTGGGCAGGCATAATCCATCATTGCAACGAGCATCGGTAAGCAGGGGACAAACGTGGATATCGGCTACTTCCTAAAGCTCATGGTAGACAAGGGCGCGTCGGACATGTTCCTGACGACCGGAGCCCCGGTAAACATCAAGGTCGAGGGCAAACTGTATCCGTTGGGCAATACCGGCCTGCCCAGCGGTATGGTCAAGAAGATCGCCTATTCACTGATGGACGAAGGCCAGGTGCCGCAGTTCGAGCGCAGCCTCGAACTGAACATGGCGCTGGCGGTGAAGGAAGCAGGCCGCTTCCGCATCAATGTGTTCAAGCAGCGCGGCGAAGTAGGCATGGTGATCCGTGCGATCAAGAGCGAGATCCCCAGTATCGACCAGTTGCAGCTGCCGAGCATCTTTCGCGATCTGATCATGGAGCCGCGTGGACTGATCCTGGTGGTCGGCGCCACCGGCTCGGGCAAGTCCACCACGCTGGCGGCCATGATCGACCAGCGCAACATGCATTCGTCCGGCCACATCCTCACCATCGAGGATCCGATCGAATACCTGCACCGTCACAAGAAATCAATCGTCAACCAGCGCGAAGTGGGCCTGGACACGCACACCTATCACGAGGCCCTGAAAAACGCGATGCGCGAGGCGCCGGACGTGATCATGATCGGCGAGATCCGCGACACCGACACGATGGAGGCGGCGATCGCGTTCTCCGAGACCGGTCACCTGTGCCTGGCCACGCTGCACTCGAACAATGCCGACCAGACGCTGGAGCGCATCCTCAACTTCTTCCCGGAGTCGGCGCACAAGAACGTGCTGATGAACCTCTCGCTCAACCTGCGTGCGGTGATCAGCCAGCGGCTGGTGATCGGCAAGGACGGCCGCCGCATTCCCGCCGCGGAAGTATTGCTGAACACCCCGCTTATCCGCGACATGATTCGCCGCGGCCAGACCCACGAGATCAAGGAAGCGATGGATCGCAGTCTGCAGGAAGGCATGCAGACGTTCGATCAGTCGCTGTACCGGCTCTACAAGAGCGGGCGGGTGGAACTGGAAGAGGTGCTCAACAAGTCCGATTCACGCGATGGCCTGGCACTGAAGATTCGGCTTGCCGAAGGCGGCAACAGCGAGCAGGAACTGGCCGGCAACGATCCGTACGGCATGGGCATCTGACCGACAGAGAGCGCGCACGGTACTCAGGGAAGGGCCACGGAAGCGGCAAGGAGCTGCCGCGCGGCCATTCCCGTGCCCGGTTCAGACCGCGTCGGCCTGCAACTCCGGTGCAGCCTGCTTGAACGCATCCAGCGTCATGCACTTCTGATGGATGCGCCGCAAGGTGGGGTAGTCGTCCAGCGGCAGCTTCCAGCGGATCGCATTGTAGACCTGCGGCACCAGACAGGCGTCCGCCATCCCGGGGGAGTCGCCATGGCAGTAGCCGCCGGTGGCCGCATTGTCCGCCAGCATCGCCTCCAGCGCGTCGAAGCCGCTGGCGATCCAGTGCCGCGACCATTCGGCGCGCTGGGCTTCATCGGCAGCGAACTGCGATTCGAGCCGCTGCAGCACGCGCAGATTGCCCAGCGGATGTATGTCGCAAGCCACCGCCATCGCCAGCGCCCGTACCCGTGCGCGGCCGCGTGAATCCACCGGCATGATCGGCGCCTCGGGACGGGTCTCGTCGAGGTATTCCATGATCGCCAGCGACTGCGTGATCGCCCGGTCGCCGTCGAGCAGGCAGGGAATCAGCTGCTGCGGATTGATCTCGCGATAGCCGGGCGCATGCTGCTCGCCACCATCGCGCAGCAGATGCACGGGTCTGGACTCGTAGTCCAGCCGCTTGAGGTTCAGCGCAATACGCACCCGATAGGCAGCGCTGGAGCGCCAGTATCCGTACAGAACCAAGCCGCTGGTCATGAGCCGTCTCCCCTGCGCCAAAGTGGCAGTTTATCGATTCCGCAAGTGTCGTACACGTCCGTCGCCACGCGGCGCAAGCCGGCATCCTCGCCCCACCGCGGTTTGCATCGGCGCGAAGCCGGCCGGACAATAGACGGCTGCTGCCCGTACAAGGCGGCATTCAACATATCACTGGAGTCCTGCCGTGTCAGTTATCCGCATGAGCGATCTTGACCTGCGCAACCAGCGCGTACTGATCCGTGAGGATCTGAATGTTCCGATCGACGACGCTGGCCGGATCACTTCCACCCAGCGCCTCGAAGCCGCCCTGCCCACCTTGCGCGCTGCCCGCGATGCCGGCGCACGGGTGATGGTGCTGTCCCATCTGGGACGCCCCAAGGAGGGGCAGTTCGATGTCGACTCCTCGCTGGCCCCGGTGGCCCAGTGGCTGGGAGAACAGCTCGGCTCACCCGTTCGGCTGGTGACCGACTACCTGGCGGGTGTCGAGGTCGCCCCCGGTGAAGTCGTATTGCTGGAGAACTGCCGCATGAACGTGGGCGAAGGCAAAGACGATGAAACGCTGGCGAAAAAGTACGCCGCGCTGTGCGACGTCTTCGTGATGGACGCCTTTGGCACCGCCCACCGGGCCCAGGCTTCCACCCATGGGGTGATCCGCTTCGCGCCGATCGCCGCCGCCGGCCCGCTGCTGTGCAACGAGCTGGATGCGCTGGGCAAGGCACTGGAGCACCCGGCCCACCCGCTGCTGGCGATCGTTGCCGGCTCCAAGGTCTCGACCAAGCTGACCCTGCTCGACAACCTGATCGGCAAGGTCGATCAGCTGATCGTCGGTGGCGGCATCGCCAATACGTTCATCGCCGCGATGGGACACTCGATCGGCAATTCATTGTTCGAGCCCGACCTGATCGATGCCGCGAAGAAGGTGATTGCCGATGCCAAGCGCCGCGGCGTGGACGTGCCGATGCCGATCGACGTGGTGGTGGCAGGGGAATTCTCGGCGCATGCGGCGGCGACCGTCAAACCGGTGGACCAGGTCAAGGACGACGAGATGATCCTCGACATCGGCCCGGAGACCGCGGCGCTTTATGCCGGGATGATCGCCAAGGCCGGCACGGTGGTGTGGAACGGTCCGGTAGGCGTGTTCGAATTCGACGCG
>JAPHUU010000458.1 GCA_026193555.1 Rhodanobacter sp. | reverse complement strand
TCGGCATCACCGAGGCATCGACCACGCGCAAACCATGTACCCCGCGCACGCGCAGCTCGCTGTCGACCACCGCGCGATCATCCTTGCCCATGCGGCAGGTGCCCACCGGGTGGTAGATGGTTTCCGCCTTGCGCCGGATGAAGTCGGCGTATTCGGCATCGGTGTCCAGGGCGCGCTCGGGAAATACCGGTTCGCCGCGGTAGGCGTCGAAGGCGCTTTGCGCCATGATCTCGCGCGACATCCGTGCCGCGGCGATCATCCGCTGGAGGTCATGCCCTTCCGGATCGCCGAGATAGTTCGCATGGATCGCGATCGGCTGGGCCGGGTCGGCGGAGTGCAGACGCAGGTGGCCGCGGCTGCGCGGATGCAGGTAGCAGGCGTGCAGGGTGTAGCCGTCGCCGGGCAGGCGATGGCGGCCGTGATCGTCCAGCAGCGCGGGCACGAAGTGGAACTGCAGGTCGCAGCGTGCATCCTCGGCCAGCGCGCTGCGCACGAAGCCGCCGGCTTCGGCGATGTTCGAACTTCCCGGGCCGTCGCGGTGACGCAGCCAGCGCACCGCCGTGGTGAATTCGTTGAGGTGATCGTAGGTCAGCTTCTTCTGCCTGCTGCCGACCAGGGTGCAGATGTCGAGGTGATCCTGCAGCTGGCCGCCGACATCGGGCAGGTCGGCGACCACGCCGATACCGTGCTCGCGCAGATGATCGGCGGGCCCGAGCCCCGACAGCATCAGCAGTTGCGGAGTGTTGATCGCTCCGGCGGCGAGGATCACCTCGCCCGCCTCGATGCGCTCGGAGCCATGGCGACCACGACGAAGCTGCACACCCACCGCGCGGCCGTTCTCCAGCAGCACGCGCTGGACCAGGGCATGCGTGCGCACCTGCAGGTTGTCCCGGTCGTGCACGGGCTTCAGGTAGGCCGAAGCGGTCGAGCAACGGGCGCCATCGCGTTGGGTTACCTGGTACAGCCCGAAGCCCGCTTGCCGCTCCCCGTTGAAGTCGTCGTTGCGGGCATGGCCGGCGCTGCCGGCGGCATCGATCAGGGCTGCCGACAGCGGGTTGTGGTAGCGCAGGTCGGCCACCCCGAGCGGGCCGCCGGTTCCGTGCAGCGGGCTGGCTCCGCGCGTGTTGTCCTCGCTGCGCAGAAACCAGGGCAGCACCTGCGCCCATGACCAGCGCGCATCGCCGCTGGCCTGCGCCCAGTCATCGTAGTCGGCCGGCACGCCGCGTACGTAGCACATGGCATTGATCGAGCTGGAGCCGCCCAGGGTCTTGCCGCGCGGCCACCACAATCGCCGGTTGCCCAGCGCGGGCTCCGGTTCGGTGTGGTAGTTCCAGTTCACGCTGCGCTGCTTCACCAGCCGGGCCAGGCCGGCCGGCATGTGGATCAACGGACTCCAGTCCGACGGACCGGCTTCCAGCAGCAGCACCTTCTTGCCCGGATCCGCGCTGAGTCGGTTGGCAAGCACGCACCCGGCGGAGCCGGCACCGACGATCACATAATCAAAGTTGGCCAAGGGAGCTCTCCGGGGGATCTGGCTGCTGGAACAGGCATGCTAGTCTCTTCGCGTTTCCAACTGGATGTATCCGTGAGTCTGCCCCGTCATGCCGTCGCGGAACAAGCCGCCGCGCCGATGCTGTCCGCGTTGGCGTTCTTCTTCGTGATGACGTCGTACTACATCATCCGGCCGGTCAGGGATCAGCTCAGCGGGGCGGTGGGTTCGCCGTCGCTGCCGTTGTTCTACGGTGCCGTGTTTGGCGTGATGCTGCTGCTGACTCCGGTGTTCGGCATGCTGGTAGCGCGCTTTCCGCGCCGGCAGTTGCTGCTCTGGAGCTACAGCTTCTTCGTCCTGTGCCTGCTGGCGTTCGTGCCGGCCTTCATGGCGCAGGATCGCATTGGCGCGCGTGAATTGGGCGTGCTGTTCTTCGTCTGGGTCAGCGTGTTCAACCTGTTCGTGGTGTCGCTGTTCTGGAGCTTCATGGCCGACATCTTCTCCAGCGAGGATGCGCGGCGGGTGTTCTCGATGATC
>JAPHUU010000190.1 GCA_026193555.1 Rhodanobacter sp. | reverse complement strand
CGGCAGCTGGCTGGCCACCGCACCCGCGGGCCTGATCGGCAGCGGGGTGGCCGGCTTCGCCCAGTCGCCGAAGCTGGCCTGCGCCAGCTGCCGCGCCTGCGTCGGCGTGATGTCGCCGGCCAGCACCAGAATCGCGTTGTCGGGCCGGTACAGGGCCGCATGCATCGCCAGCACGTCGGCGCGGCCGATCCGCTCGATCGAGGCCGGCGTACCGGTGCGCGAATGGCCATAGGCCCCGCTGCCGAAGACGCTGCGGCTGGCCGCCAGCGACGCCAGCGCGGTGGGCCGGCTCAGCATCAGGTGCAGGTCGTCGATGGCCTGCGCCTGCGCGCGCTTCAGCTCGGTCGCGCTGAAGTCCGGCCGGCGTACGACGTCGGCCAGCAGACCCAGCGCCAGCGGCAGCTTCGGCGTGGTCACGGTGATGCCCACTGCGCTCTGGTCCCAGCCCGCGGCGGCGGACAGCGAACCGCCCAGCGCCTCGGCGGCAGCGGCGATCTGCGGCGCCGTCTTGCCGGCGGCGCCCTTCGGCAACAGGTTCGCGGTGAGGTCGGCCAGCCCTGCCAGCGACGCCGGATCCATTTCGCCGCCGCTGCGCAGCACCAGCTGCGCGGTGACCAGCGGCAGCCCGGCACGGCGCACGCTGATCACCCGCAGCCCGTTCGCCAGTGTCTGCGAGGAAGGCGTCGGCACGGTCAGCTTCGGCGCCGGGCCGGGTGCCGGCGGCGTCACCGGAAAGGCGTCGGCCGGTGCCATCACCACCGGCGACGCTGCCAGGACGCTGCCGGCGAGCGTCAGCAGAGACGTAAAGACGGCCAGACGCAGGAAGTTCAATGGACGGCTCATTTCGCCTCTCCCTTGCCGGCGCCGGGTGTAGCCGCGGCCTGCGGCAGATAGTCGATGGTGACGCTGCGCGCACCGGTCACGTATTTCCGCATCACGCGGTGGATGTCCTCGGCAGTGACTTGCTGCAGCAGGGCGAGGTCGGTGTTGGCGCGATCGGGGCTGCCCTCGATCAGGGTGGCCTGACCGAGCGCGAACGCGATGCCTTGCGCAGTCTGGCGCTGGATGAGCTCGGCGGTCAGCAGCTGGGTCTTCACCTTTTCCAGCTCGGCGGCGGGAATCGGCTGGGTCGCCAGCCAGATGATCTCCTCGTTCAGGAGCTTCTCCGCCTCGTCCGGCCGATGTCCGCTGGCGAGGATCGCATAGGTCGTGAACAGGCCCGGGCCGACTCTTCCATCGGCATCGGCACCGACGCGTTGCGCCACCTGATGGCGATACACCAGCGACTGGTACAGCCGCGAGGAGTCGCCCTCGGCCAGCAAGGCCGCGGCTACCTGCAGCGGAATGCTGTCGGCGGCATCCGCCGCCGGCGGGATCAGCCAGGTCTGCAGCACCGCGGGCAGCGGCGCGGTTGCACTGGTCACGGTGTAGCGCCGATTCTTCCTGCGCACCGGCTCGGTCGCGGTGACCTGCGGAATCGGCGTGGCCGGTTTCGTCATCCAGCCGAAGTAGCGGTCAACCCAGGCATCGAGCTGCTGCGGATCGAAGTCGCCGGTGACGATCAGGGTGGCGTTGTCGGGCCGGTAGAACGTGTCGTGGAAGGCGATCACGTTCGCCAGCGAGGCCGCTTCCAGATCCGCGATGCTGCCGATCGTCGGGCGCTTGTAGGGATGCACGGTGTAGGAGTGCGGATCGATTTCGTTGAACAGCTTGCCGTAGGGGTTGGCCAGCACGCTCTGGCGATACTCCTCCTCCACCACCGCGCGCTCGGACTTGAAGTTCTTCTCGTCCACGGTGAGGTTGGACAGCCGCTCCGCCTCGGCCCACAGCAGGGTCTGCAGATAGTTGCTGGGCACCACCTCGAAATAGTTGGTGACGTCGTCGCCGGTGGACGCGTTGTTGGCACCACCGACATCCTCGGTCAGCCGGTCCATCTGCTCGGCATGCATGTGTTTCGTGCTCTTGAACATCAGGTGTTCGAACAGATGCGCGAAGCCCGAGCGGCCCTGCGGGTCATCCTTGGAGCCGACGTGGTACCACATCTGCACCGCGACATTGGAGCTGGTGTGATCCTCCACGCTGAGCACCTGCAGGCCGTTGGGCAGGACGCGCTGGTGGTAGCGGATCGGAGCAATCGTCAGTTCCGCGGCCGCCAGCGGCGGTGACACCGCGGCGGCCATGATCAGGCTCAGTGAGGCCAGCAAGGTGACCGGACGCAAACACATGCTCATCCCCTCAATCCCTTCAGGTGGAAAGCGTCCACGATAGCAAGCCGGACAGCCGATCGGCCCATGACTTCCGGGCCACGGCCGTGGCTCCGGAACAATTCATCCGGGTAGTATTGACAGATGTTTTGACCCGGGTAGAATTTGCCGACTTTCTCCCAGGACGTTTCCCATGGCGCACCCCGATACCGGCCCTGGCATCGTCAGCGCATTCGACCATCAGCGACTGATCGGCCGCGGGCCGCTGGCCGAGGTGGCAAGCGCCGCCAAGCAGGCGCTCGATGCCGGCGCCCGCGGGCCGCTGCTGATCTTCGACGACCGCAGCAGCCAGCCGATCGAGGTCGATTTCCGCGGCACGCTGGATGAGGTGCTCGCCCGTCTGCCGGCCGATGCCGCCGGCACCACGGTGGCTCGGGGGCGCGGGCGGCCGAAGCTGGGCGTGGTGCCGCGCGAAGTGACCCTGCTGCCGCGCCACTGGGACTGGCTGGCCCGGCAGCCCGGCGGCGCGTCGGCAGCATTGCGGCGGCTGGTCGAGCAGGACTTGCGCGGCAATGGCGCGAAGGAGCGCTCGCGACTGGCGATGGAGGCGGTCGATCGCTTCATGCTGGCGATGACCGGCAACCTGCCCGGTCACGAAGAGGCCTCGCGGGCGTTCTACCGCGGCGAGCGCGAGCGCTTCGTCGCCCTGACCGAAGCATGGCCGGTCGATGTGCGCGATCATCTGCGCCGACTGGCCACCAGCGCATGGGACAGCGCCTCCGCCGTCTAGCAGCCCAACCCGGCTCACCCCAAGCTGTTCATCCAGCACCACGCCAAGGGCTACCCATGCAGAAGGAACCTCGCGACTCCGTCTTCGCCAACCGCAATTTCCGCCTGTTGTTCGGCGGCAGCACCATCTCGATGCTGGGTGACCAGTTCACCCTGGTGGCGCTGCCGTGGCTGGTGCTGAAACTCACCGGCGACCCCGCCGCGCTGGGCATCGTGCTGGCCACGATGGCGCTGCCGCGGGCGGCGTTCATGCTGATCGGCGGCGCCGTGGTGGACCGCCTTTCCCCGCGCAAGGTGCTGCTGGCGGCGCGCGGCAGCAATGCGCTGCTGGTGGCCCTGCTCGCCACCCTCGTGCTGCTGGGCGGCATCCACATGTGGCTGGTGTACCTGATCGCGCTGGGCATCGGCCTGTCCACCGCGTTCGCCTATCCGGCCGGTTCGGCGATCCTGCCGCAACTGGTCAAGCCCGAGCAGTTGCAGCCGGGCAACGCGCTGTTCATGTGCATGCGCCAGCTCAGCATGTTCATCGGTCCGGCGCTGGCCGGCGTGGTGATCAGCATCGGCTCCCACGGCGCCCATGCGCCCGGCTTGCAGGACGCCGGCGGCCTCGGCCTGGCCTTCGGCATCGATGCGATCAGCTTTGCGTTCTCGCTGTGTGCGCTGTTGCTGGTTCGCATCCACAGCGATTTCCATCCCAAGACCGTGGTCGGCGGCGTGCTGTCGAACGTGGCCAGCGGCGTGCGCGCGATCTGGGCCGACCTGCCGCTGCGCGCGTTCATCCTCTACGCGGCGGTGGTCTCGGTCTTCGTCGGCGGCCCGCTGCAGGTCGGCCTGCCGGTGCTGGCCGATACCCGGATGGATCTGGGCGCCGCCTCGCTGGGCATCCTGATGACCGCGAACGGCGGCGGCATGCTGCTGGGCAGTTTCCTGTCCGGCATCGCCAGCCGCTTCGTGCGCGGCCGCCTCGGCTTGATGGTGCTGAGCATCGACAGCCTCGTCGGCCTGGCCCTGGCCGCCCTGGCACTGGTGCATTCCACCGTGGGCGGCGCGATCCTGCTGGCCGGCACCGGCGTGT
>JAPHUU010000117.1 GCA_026193555.1 Rhodanobacter sp. | reverse complement strand
GCGTCGCGGGTCGCCCCGCCGCTGATTGCCGAGTGCTTCGCCAACATCGAATGCAAGGTCGTGGATACGCGGATGGTGAGCCGCTACGACCTGTTCGTGCTCGAGGCCGTGCGGGCGTGGCGGGATCCGCGCCAGCGACACCCGAAGACCGTCCACCACGGCGGCGGCGGGAGCTTCGTCGTCGACGGCGAGACGATGCGCCTGAAGTCGGCGATGCCGTAGCGGCGATGCTCGATCCGGCGCGATCGTTCGGGCGGGTCGGTGGCTGGCGAGGCGACGCCGAGGGCGAGAGCGGTGCGGTCATGTTCCAGCAGTCACAGCCGTTCGGATGCGGAGTCCTCGCAGGAGCGCCCCAGCAGCGCCAGCCCGTCCTCGAGGAAATTGGCGACCAGGGTGGTGCCCAGCAAATAGTCGACGGTGCGCGCACTGTGGGCCTGCGCGGCTTCCTCGCGGACCACGGGCCAGTCGGCAGCGGTGTTGTTGTCCCGGCCAAGCCAGGCAATCGCCACCAGATCGATCTGTTCGTCGTCCGGCAAGTCACCGATGAACGCGGCCAGCTCCTGCAGAACAGGGGCGTTCTCGAACTCGTGCTCAGGCTTTTCGAGCGTTTCGTCGACGTCCTCACTTTCCAGCGGGTTGTCGGTTTCCTCGGCCGGCTCGGCGAACATGTCCAGTGCGTCGTACTCGCGCAGCTTGTCGAGAATGAAGCACACCGTATCCGTGGATATCGCCAGTGCGGGTTGGGGATCGTCTGACTGCGTCGTTGCCGTTGGTTCTGCCATGGCTTTCACCTGAATCATGGGTCGATGGCTCAAGGGCCGGAGTCCCGTTCCGCTTCGGCCGTGCGGTGGCACGAGGCAGGATTGGTCTGGCATGGCTGTGTTGTATAGCGCGGCTCGGACTCGCGGGTTGATCTGGGTCAATCGCCGGATACCGGATCGCCGGTGCGAGGCAACCCCGCTTTCCGCTCATGGCGAAGGCGAAGCGGGCAGGGGGCGATCGGCGGCGTCCGGTTCGCCGCCGTGGTCGAGAAGAAACCGGCGTGCCGCCTCGGAAAGCCGCAGTGCCTCGTGCCAGTGATCCGTCACCGGTTGCGGCATGATCGGCGCGCCGATGGTGACGTCCACCGGCGCGCGCCGCGGAAACTGCTCGACATCGCGCAATACGGCGCGCGTGCCGCGCAGCGCCACCGGCACGACCGGCAACCCGGCATGCGCGGCGGCGAGGAAGGCACCCAGATGGAACGGCAGCAGGCCCGGCATGCGGGAGAACGTGCCCTCGGGAAAAAACAGGAAATCCCGCCGTCCTTCCCGGGCCTGCCCGACGACCTCGGTGCTTCGCTGCGGGTCCGCGCGTTCGACGAACACGGCGCCGAGCCGCGACAGCAGCCAGTGGAACAGGGGCTTTCGGGATAGCTCGGCCTTGGCGGTAAACGCCACCGGGCGGGGCAGCGCCCACAGCAGGATCAAGGCATCGATATAGCTCGAATGATTCGCCACGAAGATGCACGGCCGCTCGGGCGGGGCCTGTTCCACATGCAGCGTCAACGGCAGGCGCAATGCCGCGCGCAGGACCCCGATGATCGTCCGCGTGGCTCGCCAGCGCGCAGGGACGCCAGGCAATACCGCCAGCGCGATAACGGCGGGTACGAAAAGCAGCGCGAGGATCGCCCACGCATAGGCGGCGAAGGCGAGCGCACCTGCACGTCGAAGACGGCCGCGCACATTCTCGCTCAGCCCGCGCAACAGCACCGCGAGCAGCGCACGTTTGCGGCCCTTGCCCAGCGTGCCGGCCTCATGGGCGGCCTGGCAGGCGCTGCGGCGAAGCTTGCCACTGGAGGTCTTCAGCACGCTGCCCGGCGGCGCCAGTATCACTTCGTCGGCGGGACCTCCGGAGAGGTCCGCGGCGATCGCGTTGACCTGCTTGCGCAATGCGCCCAGAGCTTCGGCGTCGGTGATGCGTGTTTCGGCCACCACCACCAGCCGTTCGGTGCCTTCATCGCGCGAATAGCTGCCGAATACCGCGACCCGTCCGCGACGGATGCCGGCCACCGAACCGATCGCCTGTTCGATCGCCTGCGGATGGATATGGCGGCCGGCGCGGATGATCAGGTCCTTGACCCGCCCGGTGAGGTACAACTCGCCCTCGAACACGAATCCCAGGTCGCCGCTGTCGAGCCACGAATCATGGAACAGGTGCTGGGTTGTCTCGGCAGCGCGGAAGTAGCCCGAGGTCGCCGACGGGCCGCGGAACTGGACGCTGCCCTGCATGCCGTCGGGCAGTTCGCGGCCGGCCTCATCCACGATACGGATTTCGTGCTCACGCAAGGGTTGCCCGCACGACACGAAGCTCAGCGTGCCGGCACCTTGAGCCGGCTGCGCCGCGCCGCGCTGGAGAAACGGCTCGCGCGCGATGCGGAGTATCCGGGGCGCCCGGCCGGTTGGTGGAAAGGTCAGGCCCAGGGTGTTCTCCGCCAGGCCATAGACCGGAAACAGGGCGTCGCGCCGGAATCCGAACGGCGCGAAGCGTTGCGAAAAGTGGTCGAGGGTTTCCTCGAATATCGGCTCGGCGCCGCAGAAGGCCAGACGCCAGCGACTCAGATCCAGGCCCTGGATCGCGCTGTCGGGAACTCGATACACGCACAGCTCCAGCGCGAAATTCGGTGCCGCCGACAAGGTGGCGCGATAACGATGGATGGCCCACAGCCAGCGCTCCGGACGCAACAGGAAAGCCTGTGGCGGTATCAGCACCAGCGGAATGCCGTAATACAAGGTGCCCAGACAGGCACCGATCAGCCCCATGTCGTGATACAGCGGAAGCCAGCTGACGAACAGATCGTCCGCGTTGACGCCGATCGCCTGACCCATCACGCGCAGATTCGCCAGCATGTTGCGATGGGTCAGCATCACCCCCTTGGGGGCGGCGGTACTGCCGGAGGTGTACTGCAGCATGGCCAGATCGTCAGGCCCCGGGGCGACTGCTTGCCGCAACGGCGTATTGCCGAGTTCCGCCACGGTGACGATGTGCTCGACTGGTCCCGTCATGCTGCGGATGAGGTGCCGATGCGACTGCATCGCCGCGTCGACCAGCAGCAGCCGTGCACCGCAATTGCGCAGGGTGCCCGCCTGCCGGCGCCAGTAGTCGGCCAGTTCACCGGGGCGCATGGGCGGGTAGAGCGGCACCGGAACCCCGCCGGCGAGCAGGACGGCGAAAAACGCAATCAGGAAATCCGGATGGGTGGGAAGCATCAGCGCGACCGGGTCGAGCGGGCGCAAGTCCAGCCCCTGCAATCCTGCCGCGGCACACATGGCGTGCTGTTTGAGTTCGCCGTAGCTCAGCATGGTGCCGTGCGCCGTGCCGCCCTCGAAGCGGACGTAGCTGCGGTCGGCGTGTCGTTGGCAATGCCAGTCGAGCACCTCGGGCAACGTGCGCGCGCCGTCGGGCAGCTCGAACGCGATCTGCTCCGTACCAGCGGCCTGGACACTCACCGACGCAGCGATCGCCTCGCGTGGCGCGGCACGTTCCAGGGCATGGGCCAGCTGGGCCGGCGTGGTGGCGGCCAGCGCCTCGGCCTCCGGCAACACAACGCCGAAATGACGCTCCAGCCGTGCCAGCAGTTCGACCCGCGACAGACTGTCGAAGCCGAGATCGCGATCCAGACGCGAATCAAGGCGAGCCGTCGGTATCGGCTGCGCGTGCGGATGCAGCTCCGTCAGCATCTGTGCAATCTGCGCCAGCAGCGCCCGTTGTATCGATGCGGCGGTATCGAGCTGCCCGCCTGACGGAGGCTCGATCATGCCGACGCACCGTCAGCGGCCGCGTGAACGCATGCCGGTGTGCTCACCTGGTGCGTTGCGCTGCCGCAGGCACTGCCTGCCCAACGGCGACCAGGTTGCCGGAACCACACGTCAACTGAGGGTGCGGTCGGGCTCAGCGTCACGTCGGGGCCCTCCTGAGCAGAACCGGAAGCACCTGCTGGCGTCAGCCGCCAGAGGACGCCGGATGCCGCCATGCTAGGCACGGCATCGTGGTGGGCCCGTGACGTGCGCCCACTGCAGCCAGCCTTGCCCGCATGCCGCCGGGGAAAGGTCGGGACCCAGCTCCGGGTCGCGCTGAATGCGTCCCGCGCCCGCGCGGCGTCCGGCTCGGTGCCTGAACGTGGCTCACGCGCGTCTGGCCCCCGGCGGCACGCCGCCCCGCCCGCGCCAATCCGGGCAGGGCCGTTCAGCCGCGCCGGTGACCGCTCAGTTCATGCCCCGCATCGGACGCAAAACGCAGGTGCCAGCGGGTCGAGCTCAGCGAGATCAGGCTGACCACGATGAAGGCGATCGAAAAATCCAGCTGATGGGGCTCGGCGTGCCGGCCCACGCCCATGCTGAGCTTGAGCACCAGCGCGCCGCTGCAGATGCCGACCGACAGCATCAGCTGCTGCAACGTGGTGTACAGGCTGCTGGCCGCGCTGATCCGTTCGGTCGGCACGGCCTCGTAGGCCACCGTGTTGTAGGCCGCGAACTGGAACGACATGAACGCGCCGCAGCAGAACAGCAGGGCGAACATCAGCGCGAACGACCAGTCCGGCCGGAACAGTGCGCACACCGCGTAGCCGAGGCTGGACAGCACGCCATTGACCACCATGCCGCGTCGGAAACCGACCCGTCGCAGCAGGCCCGGGGTGGCGCTGCGCATCACGATCGCGCCCAGCGTGGTGGCCAGTATGAGTTCGCCGCTGCGCACCGCCGACAGGCCGAAAGCGATCTGGAACATCAGCGGCAGCAGGAACGGCTGCGCACCCTGGGTCACCCGCATCAGCGAGCCGGCCACCACCGACAGCCGGAACGAGTCGATCTTTAGCAGCGACAGATCCAGCAGCGGATCGCGCCGATGCTTCTCATGCCGCAGATAGCCCACACCGGCCGTACTTCCCAGCGCGATCAGGCCCAGCGCCCGAACCAGGTCGGTGCTCTGGCCGAGCATCTCGAAACCGAACAGCAGGCTGCCCAGACTGATCCCGCACAACGCGAAGCCGCCCAGGTCGAAGCGCACCGGTTTCGCGCCGGCGGGAATCTCCAGGATGAAACGGCGCACCAGCCAGTAGCCGAGCAGGCCGATGGGCACATTGATGTAGAAGATCCAGTGCCAGTTCAGATAGGTGACGATGAACCCGCCCAGCGGCGGCCCCATCAGCGGGCCGAGAAAGGCCGGGATCAGCGTCCACGACATTGCCGATACCAGATGCCGGCGCTCCACCGTGCGCAGCACGATCAGTCGCCCGATCGGCGCCATCATCGCGCCGCCCGCGCCCTGCAGCAGCCGTGCGGCCACCATCATCGGCAGGCTGGTCGCGAACGAGCAGGCGATCGAACCGAGCACGAACACCACGATCGAGGCCTGGAACACGCGCTTGATGCCGAAGCGCTCGGCCACCGCCCCGCTGGCCGGAATCAGGATCGCCAGCGCCAGCAGGTACACCGTCATCGCGATGCTCATCGACGGCGCGCCGACGTGAAAGTCGTGCGCCATCGTCGGCAGCGCCGTGGCCAGCACGGTCGCGTCCAGCTGCTCCATGAAGATGGCGCAGGCCACGATCAGCGAGGTCACGCGGTAATCGGGAAAGAGCGGCAGCGGCAGGGGAGGCGTCGATGCGTCGGTCGTTTCCTCAGTCAACAAGGTCACAAGGCGGTTTCCTGGAACGAGCGCTCCACCCCGGCACCGTCCGACGGGCCGGGAACACGAGAGCAGCTCAGACTGCGATACGCGGGGTTGTGCAGCGCAGCGCGCGATTATTCGCCTGTGGGCCGATCGCGGCAAGGGCGACAGGTCACGCCACCGCGAAACACCAGCCGTCTGCAACGCAAAGTCCTCGCATCGGGAGGGCGATCTCGTCCACGTTCCCGCCGGCACATGCGGCCGGCAAACCCTGATCGCCAGTGGGCGAGGGCGACGAACACGAGGGTCAACGCGCGCCGTCGCGTCGCACCGTGTTGCACGCCCGCGAAAGCCATATGGCCGGGCGCAAGAACTCGCGAAGATGCGGGCGTATGCTCGGCAGGTATTCCGGGGGGAAGGGATGACCATGCGATCAGCGCGTGATGCGCGCCCACGTCGAGACGATGCAGCGGGACCAACTGCGCGCCATGCGCATCGCCGACGCCACCCGACCGATCGACCACGAAGCCGCCCGCACCGCCGTGCGCCCGTTGCAGGGCGTGCAGTCCAGCGTATGGATCGACAACGCCAACCTGCTGGTACTGGTCGGCGGCGGCGCGTACCGCAGCATGGCCACCATCGACCGCATCTGCATGGCGCTGCAACCGCTGGGCGACACGCTGGGCGTGGTAGTCAATCTGCAGGACGTCGCTGCGACTACCTCGGAAGGGGCAGACACGCTGTCGCGGAATTGCCAACTGAGGGCAGAGGAGCGGGCGCTGGGGCAGCCGAGGCGGCAGGTGGATGTGCTGGATCCGGAGGTTAGACGGGTGTTTCGGGCGAAGCAGGGGGTGAGTAAATGAACTTGGTGTCTCTTTCGAGGATAGAAGCGAGAAAAGGTGTCGGGGACAATTTTCTACGTTGGCGCTTCGGGAATTGTCCCTGACACCATTTCTGAGCTAGGTAACCATATTTGGGGGTAGGGGATTTGAACGACATCGTTACGTTGCAGAACAGCGGAGAAGCGCTGATGCTACTTCGTGCACGTCGCCACGTACTTGATCGGGTGAAACGCGCAAAGGGAGCATACTTCATCACAGTCCTGATCCTGCCCGTGGTTTCGGTCGTTGCTGCCGCTTGGTGGCAGGAGGGGAAACCTTGGGTTAGTTTC